>JAKURY010000017.1 GCA_022452145.1 Acidimicrobiales bacterium
AGCCTGGCCGGGATGGCCGCCGCCGGGCCGGTCGCCGTGTTCCCCCTCATCCATGGCCCGCTCGGCGAGGACGGCACCCTGCAGGGCCTGCTCGAGTTGGCCGACGTGCCGGACGTCGGGAGCGGCGTGCTGGGCTCGGCGCTGGCCATGGACAAGTTGGCCGCCAAGGAGATCCTGGCCCACCACGGGATTCCCCAGGTCCGGTACCGGGGACTCCATGTCGACCGCCTCGGCGAACCCGGGTCGGACGGCCGCCGGGCACTGCTGAAGGGCCTGCTCATGGACCTCGGCCCCACAGTGTTCGTGAAACCGGCCAACATGGGCTCCTCGGTCGGGGTATCGCGGGCATTCGACCCGGCCTCGCTGGATACCTCCCTGGCCACTGCCGCCACCTACGACGAGTGGATCCTCGTCGAGGAGGCGGTGGCGGGTCGGGAGATCGAGTTCGCCGTGCTCGGCGGCAGGACCCCGCAGGTCTCGGGGCCCGGCGAGATCAGGCCGGGCGACACCTTCTACAGCTACGTGGACAAGTACGAAACCGACGCCGCCGAGCTCATCGACGATCCCGACCTGGAACCGGCGACCGTGGTCGGCTTCCAGGAACTCGCCGCCAGGGCCTTCGTCGCCCTGCGGTGCTCGGGCATGGCCCGGGTCGACTTCTTCCTCGCCGACGACGGCCGCATGCTCCTGAACGAGATCAACACGATCCCCGGCTTCACCTCGATCTCGATGTACCCGCGGCTCTGGCTGAAGGCCGGTCTGTCGTACGGAGGACTCATCGACCGGCTGGTCGACCTGGCCGTCGAGCGCCACACCCGCCGGCGGCGCAACACCGGCCGCTAACCGGACCCGCCTCAGGCCACCGGGTCCAGGGACGCCCTCAGGAACCGCAGCAGCTCGCTCCGACGTTGTACGACGGGCCGCAGAGTCGGGCCCACACCGGCCACCCGGAGCACCTCGATCTCGGTGGCCACCCCGACCACCGTGGAGTACGCGCTCAGCAGCAGCAGCTGGGCGTCTGTCCGCCGCATCCGGCCGGCGGCCATCTCCGCCTCGATCCACAACCGGGCCCGGGCCATCAGCGGTTCCAGGTGGCCTCGCAGGCGTTGGGCCCCGGGCGAGTTGGGACGGCTCACCTCGCGCAGCAACCCGAGCAGGACCGGTTGTTCGAGCGCCACCCGGAACACGGCCCTCACCAGGGCATCCACCCGCTCCCAGTCCTTCTGGCCTCCGACCAGCACCTGGTCCAGCGCCCCGGTGAGGTGTTCGGCGCAGCGGTCCACCACGGCGTTGAGCAGGCCGCGCTTTGATACGAAGTGGTACAGGATCGTCTGCTTGCGTATGCCCAGCCCGGCCGCCAGGTCGTCCAGCGAGGTGCCGTCGTAGCCGGCCGTGCCGAAGGAGGCTAGGGCGGCGTCCAGCACCCGTCCCTTGGTGCCCCCGCGGGCCTCGCTCGACGCCACCCGACCACCGTAGTCCATAATTCTACCATCTGGTAAGGAGCCTGACCATCTGGTAGAATTATGGGCGTGATACCCCAGAACCTGGCCGGGCGCCGCATCGCAGTCACCGGCAGCACCGGATTTCTGGGCACCGCCCTCGTCGAACGCCTGCTGCGCTCGGCCCCGGGCTGCGAGCTGCTCCTGATCGTCCGTCCGGGCCGCCGTGGAGCCACCCGCCGCGTCGAACGGGACATCTTCCGCAACGACGCCTTCGACAACCTGAGAGCCGACCTGGGAGCCGATGGCTTCGCCGAGATGCTGGCACGTCGGGTGACCGCTGTGGCCGGCGACGTGACCACCGACGGCCTCGGACTGGACGCAGACGGACGCGCCGACCTGGCATCCTGCGACATCGTCATCCACTCGGCGGCGGTTGTGAGCTTCGACTCGCCCCTGGACCAAGCCGTCGAGGTCAACCTGCTTGGCCCGGTCAGGGTCGTCGAGACCCTGGCGGACCTGGGCGTCGCCCCCCACCTGGTGGCCGTCTCCACCTGCTACGTGGCCGGGAGCCGACGTGGAAGCGCCCCCGAGGAACCGGTCGACGCCTCGACGTTCTTCGTCGGCGTGGACTGGCGAACCGAGGTGGATGCAGCCCGCCGGATCCGCCTCGACACCGAGACGGAGAGCCGGACCCCGGAACGCCTCCAGGGCTTCCGGAGCGAGGCACACGGCGAGTTGGGCGCCGCCGGCACCCCCAGCCTTGCCGCCAAGACCGAACAACTCCGCTCCCGCTGGGTCGACGACCGGATGGGGGAGGCCGGGGTTGCCCGTGCCACCTCCCTGGGCTTCCCCGACGCCTACGCCTACACCAAGGCGCTCGGAGAGATAGCCGTCGCCGAGAGCGCCGGCGACGTGCCCGTCAGCGTCGTGAGGCCCGCCATCATCGAATCGGCGCACTCGGAGCCCTACCCCGGTTGGATTCGGGGCTTCCGCATGGCCGAGCCCGTCATCATCTCGTACGCCCGGGGCCTGCTGAAGGAGTTCCCCGGCGTCCCCGAGGGCACGGTCGACGTGATGCCCGTCGACTTCGTGGTGGCCGCCATCTGCGCCGTAGCCGCCCGCGGACCCCTCGGCCCCGACGACGGCACCGACATCGTGCAGGTGGCTTCGGGCAGCGTTAACCCGCTGCGCTACGGGCACCTGGTGGACATGGTGCGGGAGTGGTTCACCGAGCACCCCATCTACGACGACTTGGGCCAGCCCATCGCGGTCCCCGAGTGGTCCTTCCCGGGCCGCGGTCGGGTCAAGAAGCAGTTGGAGAGGGCGGCCACGACACTGGACCGGGCGCAGAAGGTGTTCGAGGTGCTGCCTGTCCGGGGCCGACAGGCCGAGGTGGGGGCGCGCCTGGAGGAACAGCGCGACCTGATCCGCCGGGCCGAGGGCTACGTGGACCTGTACGGCGCCTACGCCGAATGCGAGGCCATCTACGGGCTAGACAACCTGCTCGGCCTGTGGGACTCGCTGGACGACGCCGATCGGGCCACCTTCTGCTTCGACCCCCGGATCATCGACTGGAACCGCTACGTACCCGACATCCACCTGCCGTCGGTCGTGAAGGCCGGCCGGGTCCCGATGAAGCCCCCGGCCCGGGGTGGCGAGAGCCGGTCGGCCCGCCTCCGCCGGCAGGTCCTGGCGCCCGAAAGGCACCTCGTCGCCTTCGACCTCGAGAACACACTCATCGCATCCAACGTCGTCGCCTCCTACGCCTGGCTGGGAAGTCGCCACCTCCGCGGACGCGACCGAGCCCGCTTCGTGGCCGGCCTGGTGGCCGAGGCCCCGACCCTGCTCTCGCTCGACAAGAAGGACCGCAGCGACTTCCTCCGCCACTTCTACCGTCGCTACGAGGGCGCTCCGGTCGACCAGATCGCCGCGGACTCCGTCGAGCAGTTCAGCGAGTTGATCCTGGCCAAGTCGTTTCCGGCGGGCATCCGTCGGGTCCGCCAGCACAGGGCTCTCGGCCACCGGACCGTCCTCATCACAGGAGCCCTCGACTTCGTCGTCGAGCCCTTCCGCCCCCTGTTCGACGACATCGTGTCGGCCAAACTGGGCGTGGTCGACGGCACCTACGACGGTCGCATGACCGCCGTGCCACCCACCGGCGAGGCCCGCTACCAGGCACTCGTGGACCATGCCGCGGCCCACGACATGGACCTGCGGGAGTCGGTGGCCTACGCCGACTCTGCCAGCGACCTGCCCATGCTGGAAGCGGTCGGCTTCCCGGTGGCGGTCAACCCGGAGACCCGACTCGCCAGCATCGCCCGCAAGCGCGGCTGGCTGGTAGAGGACTTCCGCAAGTCACCCGGCATGCGACGCAGCCTCCTGCCGCTGGCCCCTGCGAGGAGCGCCGCCCGATGAAGGCCCTGCAGTTCCGACGCAACCTCCCCCGCTACGCAGCCGCCCGGCTGGCCGGCGGGTTCGTCCCCGGTCGCGGTGCCTCGGCCGGGCCCCTCAGCCTGGTCGACATGGATCCCCCCACCGCTCCCGGCCCCGACTGGGTACGCGTCCGCCCCCGGCTCTCGGGAATCTGCGGCTCGGACCTGGCAACCGTGGACGGTAGGTCGGCCCGCTACTTCGAACCCCTGGTCTCCTTCCCGTTCGTTCCGGGCCACGAGGTGGTCGGCGACCTGGACGACGGCACCCGGGTGGTCCTGGAGCCGGTGTTGGGCTGCGTGAGCAGGAACCTCCATCCGGCCTGCCAGTCCTGTGCCGACGGTCGGCTGGGCAACTGCGAGCACACCTCCTTCGGGGACCTGGAGCCCGGCATCCAGACCGGCTCCTGCCACGACACGGGCGGAGGCTGGGCCACGGCCTTCACGGCCCATCGGTCCCAGCTGCACGCCGTTTCCGTCGACATGGACGACGCTGCGGCTGTCATGGTCGAACCCACGGCCTGCGGTGTCCACGCGGCCCTAGCGGCCCATGTACCCAACGGTGGCGTAGTAGTCGTCCTCGGCGCTGGGACGCTCGGACAGGTCACCCTGGCCGCCCTGCGCGCACATACCGCTCCCCGCACCATCATCGCCACCGCCCGCTATCCCGAGCAGCGGCGCATGGCGGGCCTCCTGGGCGCCGACCTGGTGATCGCCCCCGACGAGGTCAGGCGGGCGGTCAGACGTGCCACCGGCAGCCGGGCCATCGGGGCACCGACCGTCGGCGGGCCCCGGGATGGCGTGGTGGACCGCCTCACCGGGGGCGCCGACGTGGTCGTGGACTGCGTCGGCTCCTCGGCCAGCCTCTCCGACGCCCTGGCAGTGGTCAGGCCACGGGGCCGAATCGTGCTCGTCGGCATGCCGGCCGAGGTCACCCTGGAGCTGACACCGCTGTGGCACCGCGAGGTGGAGCTGGTCGGCGCCTACACCTACGGCACCGAGACCCTCGCCGACGGCGCAGAGAGCCGCACCTTCGACCTGGCCACCGACCTGGTACGCGACGCCGACCTGGGTCGGCTGGTGACCGCCACCTACCCGCTGACCCGCTACCGCGACGCCCTCGAACACGCTGCGGCTGCCGGCCGACGGGGTGCCGTGAAGATCGCCTTCGACCTCCGCGATGAGAAGGAGCGCAACGACCTGTGAGCAACGGACGCCACCTCGCCCCCCGGCCCGGCTTCGTCCTCGACGTCGACCGGAACAGCCCGCCCATCGTGTTCCACCACGGCGAGGGCTTCCGCCTGGAGAAGCTTCCGCCCGGGCGGTCCCGGGTCATCTACCCGGCCGAACCCCTGGAGGGCCTGGCCGACCCCGACGGCGCCATCCGCCACGCCCTTGCCAACCCGCTCGGCGACTCCGAGCCGCTCCGCGCCCTGCTGCACTCCGGGATGAAGCTCACGATCGCCTTCGACGACATCTCCCTCCCACTCCCGCCGATGCGCCGCCCGGACATCCGCCAGCGGGTCATCGAGGCGGTGCTGGACGTGGCCGCCGAGGCCGGGGTGGACGACGTCCACCTCATCGCCGCCCTGGCCATCCACCGGCGCATGACCTCCGACGAACTCCGGCACGCCGTCGGCGACCGGGTGTACGACGCCTTCGCCCCCGACGGTCGCCTCTACAACCACGATGCCGAGGACCCGGACGGCATGGTGGTGCTGGGCGAGACGCCCCACGGCGAGGACGTGCAGTTCAGCCGGCGGGCCGCCGAGAGCGACCTGTTGGTATACGTCAACATCAACCTGGTGGCCATGGACGGAGGCCACAAGAGCACCGCCACCGGCCTGGCCGGCTACACCGGCCTCCGGCACCACCACAACGTCCACACGATGTCCAACTCCCGCTCATTCATGGACCAGGAGAACTCGGCCCTGCACGCATCGAACTGGCGGATGGGCAAGGTCCTCCGGGATGCCGGCGTAAAGATCTTCCAGATCGAGACCACGGTCAACAACGACACGTTCGGACGCCAGGGCCCGCTCGCCCTACTCCAGAAGCGTGAGTGGGAGTGGTCGGCCCGGGACCGCATGCAGTTCCTGGCCATGAAGGCCGGCCTTGACCTCATGCCCAACGGGGCCAAGCGCCGTGCTTTCTCCGGCTGGCAGGCGCCGTACGCCCTGACGTCGGTCCAGGCGGGCGAGGTCGAGGCTGTCCACGAGGTCACGACGGCCAACGTCTACAGGCAGCAGCTCGTCGCGGTCGAAGGCCAGACCGACGTCCTGACCATGGGCCTGCCGTACATCTGTCCCTACAACGTCAACTCGATCATGAACCCGATCCTGGTCATGTGCCTGGGGCTCGGCTACTTCTTCAACCTCTACCGGGGTCGGCCGCTGGTCAGGGAGGGTGGCGTGCTCATCATGAGCCATCCCACACCGTGGGAGTTCCACCCGGTCCACCACCCCAGCTACATCGACTTCTTCGAGCAGGTCCTGGCCGACACCACCGATCCGGCCGAAATCGAACGGAAATACGAGAAGCAGTTCGCCGAGGACGAGTGGTACATCCACCTGTACCGGAACTCGTACGCCTACCACGGCGTCCACCCGTTCTACATGTGGTACTGGGGCACCCACGCCCTCGAGCACCTCGGCCGGGTGGTCATCGTGGGTGGCGATCCGGCGGCAGTGCGCCGCATGGGGTTCCAGCCGGCTTCCACCCTGCAGGACGCCCTCGAGATGGCGTCTGACGTGGTCGGTCCACAGCCCACGATCACGCACCTCAAGAACCCGCCCATCTTCATGGCCGACGTCACCTGACCTGATGGGGCAGGTGGGCCTCCGGGTGGCGAAGACCCGGGCCATGGTCGCAAGGCTCGGCTTTCCGTGGCGTGCCGCACCGGTACCGAACGGCATCACCCCTGCACCACCGGCGCGCCGACTCGGCGCCGACTACGACACCGACTGGGCCCGCCGCTATCCGGCACGACTGGCCCGGGCCGCCCTCGTGGAGGGCGTCATGCGCCCGGTCATGTCGGCGGTCGCCTCGCCTGACCGCCGCGGCCTGGACCGCCTGGACGACCTGGACGGACCGGTCGTCTTCGTGGCCAACCACCACAGCCACGCCGACACGCCCCTGCTGCTCACGTCCATCCCCGACCCGTGGCGCCACCGGACCCTCGTGGGAGCGGCCGCCGATTACTTCTTCGGGAACCGATTCAGCGGAGCCGTATCAGCACTGGCCATCGGAGCGGTGCCCATCGAGCGCACCCGCGTGGGCCGTCGGTCAGCCGACATGGCCCGCGACCTCATCGACGACGGCTGGAGCATGCTGCTCTACCCGGAGGGTGGTCGGAGCCCCGACGGATGGGGCCAGGAGTTCAGGGGAGGAGCAGCCTTCCTGGCCATCCGGTGCAACGTACCCGTCGTGCCCATCCACCTGCAGGGCACCGGGCGGATCCTCCGGAAGGGTCGGACACTGCCACGTCCGTCGCGTACGACCGTCACGTTCGGCAACCCGCTCGTTCCCACGGAGGGCGAGAACGCCCGCGCCTTCGCCGTCCGACTCCAGTCTGCCGTGGCCGCCCTCGGAGACGAGGCCACGTCCGACTGGTGGCAGGCCAGGCGACGGGCCCACGCCGGCACCTCACCCGGCCTGACCGGTCCGGACGTGGGCGCCTGGCGTCGGGCATGGGCCCTGGGCGACCGCGACCGGCGGTCGCGGCGGCGTCGTCGCCGGTGGCCCGAACTCTGAGCTTCCGGCCCACCACCGTCGAGCCGAACTTCTTCAGTCCTTCGGCTGCCATCCCGTTCAGCGCCGGGCACCCCGCCGGTAGCATCCGGAACATCGATGGAAGCGTGGCCAGAGCCGTTCCCGTTCCCGTCGGATCCCACGATTCTGACCAGCGATTCTGACCAGCGAACGAGACAAGCGAGTTCCCCATGACCGTCGCCGCCTCCACCCCCATCGAGCTGATTCGGGGCGTCTACGCCTCTCTGGACGAGCGCTTCGAGATCGGCCGCCGCCGCATTGATCGACCCCTCACGCTGGCCGAGAAGATCCTCGTCAACCACCTCGATGACCCCGAGGGCGCCGCTCTGGAGCGCGGCGTCTCATACGTCGACCTGCGTCCCGACCGGGTGGCGATGCAGGACGCCACAGCCCAGATGGCCTGGCTTCAGTTCATGACCGCCGGCCTCGACCAGGTCCGGGTTCCGACCACCACCCACTGCGACCACCTCATCCAGGCCCGCGACGACGGCAGGACGGACCTGCTCACAGCCGTCGAGGGCAACCGCGAGGTCTACGACTTCCTGGCCTCGGTCTGCGCCCGCTACGGCGCGGGCTTCTGGAAGCCCGGCTCCGGGATCATCCACCAGGTGGTGCTCGAGCAGTACGCCTTCCCCGGCGGGATGATGATCGGCACCGACAGCCACACCCCGAACGCCGGAGGCCTCGCCATGGTGGCCATCGGCGTGGGTGGCGCCGACGCCGTCGACGTGATGGCCGGCTTCCCGTGGAACGTGCGCTGGCCCAGGCTCATCGGCGTCCACCTGACCGGCGAGTTGAACGGCTGGGCCGCCCCCAAAGACGTCATCCTGAAGGTCGCCGACATCCTCACCGTCAACGGCGGCACGGGTGCCATCGTGGAATACTTCGGTCCCGGTGCCCGCAGCCTCTCGGCCACAGGCAAGGGCACCATCTGCAACATGGGCGCCGAGATCGGCGCAACCACCTCGCTGTTCGCCTACGACGACGCTGTGGCCCGCTACCTGAAGTCCACAGGCCGCGAGGCCGTGGCCGACGCGGCGGACGCCGTGGCCCACCACCTCCGGGCCGACGACGAGGTCGAGGCCGATCCCGGAGCATTCTTCGACCAGGTCATCGAGCTCGACCTGACCACCCTGTCGCCGCACATCAACGGCCCCCACACCCCCGACCTGTCCCGCCCGGTGGCCGACCTGGGCGCCGAGGCTGAGCGCGAGGGCTGGCCCATGGAGGTCAGCGCCGGCCTCATCGGGTCGTGCACCAACTCCTCCTACGAGGACATCACCCGGGCGGCCAGCATCGCGCGTGACGCCCTGGCCAAGGGCCTGACGGCAAGGGCCCCGCTGCTCGTCACTCCCGGCTCCGAACAGGTCCGGGCCACCATCGAGCGCGACGGCCTGCTGGCCGACTTCGAGGCCATCGGTGCCAAGGTGCTGGCCAACGCCTGCGGGCCCTGCATCGGCCAGTGGGACCGCCAGGACATGGAGGACGGCGTTCCCAACTCCATCGTCACTAGCTACAACCGGAACTTCCCCAAGCGCAACGACGGGTATGCCACCACGCACGCGTTCGTCACCTCTCCCGAGACGGTGATGGCCCTGACCATCGCCGGCCGCCTCGACTTCGACCCGGCGAACGACACGCTCACCAACGACGCCGGCGAGGAGGTCTGCCTGAGCGTCGGTGACGGCGAGGAACTTCCGGCCGCCGGATTCGATCCAGGTGAGGAGACCTTCCAGTCGCCGCCGGCCGACGGCATCACCGTCGAGGTGGTCGTGTCGCCGACCAGCGACCGCCTGCAGGTCCTGACCCCGTTCCCGGCATGGGACGGCGAGGACATCACCGGCCTGGCGGTGCTCGTCAAGGCCCGGGGCAAGTGCACCACCGACCACATCTCGATGGCCGGACCGTGGCTGAAGTACCGGGGCCACCTCGAGAACATCTCGGGCAACGTCTACATGGGAGCCGTGAACGCCTTCACCGGCGAGGTCGGCACCGGCCTGGACGTCACCGACGGCGGGACGCGGCCATACCCGGATATCGCCCGCCGCTACCACGAGGCAGGCATCGGGTGGGTCGCCATAGGCGACGAGAACATGGGCGAGGGATCGTCACGTGAGCACGCCGCCATGGAGCCCCGGTTCCGGGGAGCCCGAGCGGTCATTGCCCGCTCGTTCGCCCGGATCCACGAGACCAACCTCAAGAAGCAGGGCCTGCTGCCCCTCACGTTCGCCGACCGGGACGACTACGACCTGATCGGTCCCGAGGACCACATCTCGGTGGTCGGACTGGCCGACCTGGCTCCCGACGAGCAGGTCGAGGTCGTCGTCACCTCACCGGACGGTTCCACGACCAGCATCACCACGAACCACACGTACTCGGCCGACCAGATCGAGTGGTTCAGGGCGGGCAGTGCCCTGAACCTGATCCGCCAGCGCACCGGGTCCTGACGGTTCCCAGCCACCGGGGCGCCCGTGCGCCACAGCAGACGGCGTAGCACTGGCACCGGCCACCATCCGCCGCCTCGCATGCGACGCCGGCATCATCCCCGTCGTCCTCGCCACGAACGGCGAAGTGCTGGACATCGGCCGTCGCACCCGCACCATCTCCACCGCACTACGAAACGCCCTCACCATCCGAGACCGCGGCTGCACCTTCCCCGGATGCACCCAACCACCGTCATGGTGCGACGCCCACCACGTCCGCCATTGGTCCGGGCGACCCCACAGACCTCGCCAACCTCGTCCTGTTGTGCTCGACGCACCACCACGTGGTCCACGAAGGCAACTGGCAGATCACCAGAGCCCCCGACGGCCGCCACGAGTTCAGATCACCCACTAGCGAACGGTTACCAACCCGACGTGTACCACTACTCCACCCGCTTCTGGAATAGACCCACGTGCGATGCTCCAGGGCCTCGGAACCTCATGTAGGGAGACACGGGTACCCCCGGAAGCGGCCTCAACCGTCGACGGGCACCAGGCGTGCGCTGACGGCTACGTCGCCGGTCCATGCCCACGACAGGACACAGGTCGTGTCGCCGAACCTCTGGGCGTGGTGCTCCCACGGAGCGTGGTGCACCGACTCGCCGACCGCCCTTTCCACCCACGGGCCAACGCCCCTCTGGAACGAGACCGAGCCCGACAACACGTGGTACGTCTCCTCAGCCGGGTGCTCGTGCCGGGGGTAGTGCAGGCCGGCTCCCCACACGCCCAGCCCCGCGCTGGCCACGTCGGACTCGACCAGTCCACCGGATCCGATCACCCGGACGTATCCGTAGTTGTCCAGGAAGTGCTGCGACAGCGTCGCCGCGTACTCGGCGGTCTGGACCCAGTGCAGGATCGGCGCCGCCGCCGTGAACGCCCGCAGCACCGCTCCGACGCCCGGAACGGCGCTTCCGACGTCGATCGCAGACTCACACCCGGCCAGCAGCCGGGCCACCGGTAGGGCCACCGGATCGGGCTCCACCACCTCGTCCGCCTCCAGGGCGGCGACCAGCAAGCTCCCGACCGTGCCCAGCATCGAAAACCGCTGGGCATCCGGATGTCCGACATAGAAGTCGGCAAGGGCGGCGACCAGATCGCGACGCAGGTCAGCGCTCATCGGCACCGGCGGCCCACCCCGTGGGCCACGGTCCGACGAGGGGCAGAAGAATCCACCGGGTTCCTGAGCGCCGGAAGCGGGTACTCGTCAGACCGCCCGCAGCCTGTAGCCGCGGTTGCGGGCCTCGGCGAACGTGTCCGGTCCGAAGCACAGGAAACGCTCGCTGGACATCAGTTCGTCCAGCACGATGGCCAAGGTCTCCTCATCGGCAACCTCGTCCAGGTCGTAGACCTGCTGGGTGCGCTTGTCACCGATGAAGCGGTGGTGGGCGAAGGACGACGGTCGATCCATGACCGCGGAGGCTAGCCCGACGATACGACCGCAGAGGTGGGAGCCCGGATGGCCAAGGACGGTGACTCGGTCCCCGAGGTGGGGCTGTCGCCGAACCCGAAGAAGACGACCTGAACCAGCAAGAGGGCCAGGTACGGCAGGACGCCGAGGAGCATCCCCCAGCGCACGTCAGTCGACCGTGCCCGCCACGCCGGCCATACGAGGGCAACCAGGCCCATCAGCAGGAGCGCATATACCTCCCAGACGATGAGGACCGGGCTTGCCAACATGGTGAGCAGCCCCACGGGCAGGACACGACGGAGGGCGCGCCCGGACGGGCGCGCCCTCACGTCTCGAATCTCGTCTTGCAACTCATCTGGATTCCCGGATCGACCGGTTGTGACGGCAGGGACTAGTGCCGACGGTCGGGTCCCGGGGGTGGATCGGCGTGGTATCGCCGGGTGGTCCAGCGCCGCTCAGCGGCCGCCCACCTCCGAAGTCCCATATCTACTGCTGCTGATCTGGACCACCTCCTCTCCTCGGTACCGGCGACCATACGCCCCCGACGTCACCGGCGCAGGAAGTTGCGCCAGCAGTGATACGAATTCGTACTGCCGCCTACACTCCGACCCGTGTCCCATCCCACCCAAGACTCGTCAGGGACAACCGTCTACTCCGCTCGTGCCGTCCACACCCTCGACTCGGCGCGGGCCACGGCTGCAGCCGTGGCCGTCCGCGACGGTCGTTTCCTGGCAGTCGGCGACCCCGACGACCTGCCCGGCACGCCGCAGGCCGCCATCGTCAAGTGGTTGAACCTGCTGGCCTGAGACTGGTTCCAAAATCCTGCGGTGGTGAACCAGCCGGTGTGAACTGGCCAAGTGAACCGGTCTGACCGCTCGGGTCCCGCTCAGCCTGAGACTTCCACCTGACGGGTCGCGGCCTCCACCGCCAACCTGTCGGCCTCGTCGTTCCACCTGTCGCCCGAGTGACCCTTCACCCACCGGAAATCCACGTCCCCCCGGGACCGCACGGACTCGACGAGGGGCTCCCACAGGTCGCGGTTGGCCACCGGCTCCCGCTTGGAGTTGACCCAGCCCTTCCGGATCCACTTCTCCCACCAACCGTCCCGGAAGCAGTGCACCACGTAGGTTGAGTCGCTCACGACCAGCAGTGGCCCGTCGAAGGCGCGGATGGCCTCCAGAGTGGCCGTCAGCTCCATTCGCTGGTTGGTGGTCCTCAGGTCGAATCCGGCGGCGAACGGACCGTCGGGCACCACCCACGCCCAGCCACCCGGACCGGGATTCCCCGAACACGCCCCGTCCGTGTAGACGACCAGCGGATCCCCCACCGGGGTCGCCACGTCATCGTCGGGGGGGTCGAAGAGGCGCCCTGCGCCACCACCGGGCATGGTCGGCGACCCTACGGCGGCCACCGGCCTGATTGGTGGAATCGGGAGCCCGCGCCATTCTCCACGGTCCTCGTAGGATCCGACCGTGATAGACGGATTCACCCACCAGCTCCCGGACGCCGATCCGGCCGAGACGAAGGAGTGGATCGACTCCTTCGACGCCATGGTCGACAAGTCGGGCCGAAGGCGGGCCCGGTACATGCTGGCCAAGCTCCTGGAGCGGGCAGGCGAGCTGAACGTGGGCAACGCCCCGCCCACGTGGACCCCCTACGTCAACACCATCGCCACCGAGGACCAGCCGTGGTTCCCGGGCGATGAGTTCATCGAGCGCCGCATCCGGGCGTTCATCCGCTGGAACGCCGCCGCGATGGTGATCAACGCCAACAAGGCGGCCGACGGCATCGGCGGACACCTGTCCACCTTCGCCTCGTCGGCCGCCCTCTACGAGGTGGGTTTCAACTGGTTCTTCCGGGGAAAGGACGACGGTCGGCCCGGTGACCACGTCTACTTCCAGGGTCACGCCGCCCCCGGCGTCTACGCCCGGGCCTTCCTGGAGCGCCGCCTCACCGAGCAGCACCTGAACGGCTTCCGCATGGAGATCGGCGGCGAGGGGCTCTCCAGCTACCCGCACCCCCGGCTCATGCCCGACTTCTGGGAGTTCCCCACCGTGTCGATGGGCCTCGGCCCCATCAACTCCATCTACCACGCCCGGTTCAACAACTACCTGGAGAGCCGCCGGATCGACGAGACGTCGGGAAGCCGGGTGTTCTGCTTCCTGGGCGACGGCGAGTGCGACGAGCCGGAGACCCTGGGCGCCATCTCCCTGGCGGGCCGCTCGGGCCTCGGCAACCTGATCTGGATCGTCAACTGCAACCTGCAGCGTCTGGACGGTCCGGTCCGGGGCAACGGCCAGATAATCCAGGAGCTGGAGGGCGTGTTCCGGGGTGCGGGCTGGAACGTCCTGAAGGTGATCTGGGGATCCGAATGGGACGAGCTCATCCACAAGGACGTGGACGGCATCCTGCTCAACAAGTTCAACACCACGGTCGACGGCGAGTACCAGCGCCTGGCCGTGGAGGGTGGCGACTACATCCGGGAGCACTTCTTCGGACCGGATCCCCGCCTGCGGGCCATGGTCGAGCACCTCTCGGATCAGCAGTTGGCCGATCTGCCGCGGGGCGGCCACGACTACCAGAAGATCTACGCCGCGTACCGCAACGCCACCGAGGAGAACGAGGCCCCCACGGTGATCCTGGCCAAGACCATCAAGGGCTGGACGCTGGGCGAGGGCTTCGAGGCACGGAACGCCACCCACCAGATCAAGAAGATGACCAAGGACGAGCTGCTGGCTCTCCGGGAGCGGCTCCACCTGGTCGATGAGATCCCCGAATCGGCCCTGGAGGGCGACAGGGCCCCCTACTACCGACCCGACGAGGACAGCGCAGAACACGAGTACATGGTCCAGCGGCGACTGGCCCTGGGGGGGTCCATCCCCAAGCGGCGAATTCGGAACCGGCGGCCGATCACCCTGCCCGACCCGTCGGTCTTCGCCAGCCTGGCCAAGGGCTCCGAGGGTCGGGCCGTGTCCACCACCATGGCCATGACCAACCTGCTCCGCGACCTCATGCGCGACAAGGCCTTCGGTCCCCGGGTGGTACCCATCGTCCCCGACGAGGCTCGGACGTTCGGCATGGACTCGCTCTTCCGGGAGTTCGGGATCTACGCCCCGTTCGGCCAGCTCTACGAGCCGGTCGACCACGAGCTCCTGCTGTCGTACACGGAGAGCGCCGACGGCCAGCTCATCGAGGAGGGCATCACCGAGTGCGGCTCGATGTCCAGCTTCATCGCCGCCGGAACCAGCTACGCCAACCTCGGCGTGCCCATGGTGCCGTTCTTCACCTTCTACTCCATGTTCGGCTTCCAGCGGGTGGGCGACTCCATCTGGTCGGCGGCCGACTCCCGGGCCCGGGGATTCCTGCTGGGCGCCACGGCCGGCCGGACCACGTTGGCCGGCGAGGGCCTCCAGCACCAGGACGGCCACAGTCTGCTGCTGGCTGCCACCGTGCCGGCCTGCCAGGCGTTCGATCCGGCCTTCGCATACGAACTCGGGGCGATCATCGACGACGGCCTGCAGCGCATGTACGGCCACGACGACCCCCACGACGACGAGGACGTCTTCTACTACGTCACCCTCTACAACGAGGCATACGAGATGCCGCCCAGACCGGACCACGTCACCGACGCCGACGTGGTCCGGGGGTTCTACCAGTGGGCCGACGCCCCGGATCGCCCCGTGACGGCCACGCTCGTGTTCTCAGGTTCGGCCCAGGGTGCGGCCCGGGAGGCGGCCGACGAGCTGGCCGACCGCTGGGGCGTGGGGGTCGACCTGTGGAGCGCCACCTCGTACAAGCGCCTCCGGGAGGAGGCCCTCGCCGTGGAGCGACGCAACCGGCTGCACCCGACGGACCCGGCCGAGGTTCCCCTGGTCACCAGGCTGCTCTCGGGGGGCGAGGGCCCTGTGGTGGCGGTCACCGACTTCCAGAAGCTGCTACCCGGTCAGGTGGCCCGGTGGATCCCCCGTCCGTACCACACGTTGGGAACCGACGGCTTCGGGCGCAGCGACACTCGCGAGGCCCTGCGACGGTTCTTCGAGGTCGACACCGGCCACGTGGTCGTAGCCGTGCTCCACGCCCTGGCCCAGGAGGGCACCATCGACGCATTGGTGGTGGCCGAGGCGATCGCACACCACGGCCTGGACGTGGGCATCGCCGATCCGGGTCGCCACGACACCGTGCCCGTACCAGGACACAGCGTCGGACGGGCCCACTCGCCCGAATGAACACGCCGTCTCCGAATAGACACGCTGTCCCAGAACGTACACACCGTTATCCCGAGCCCCGGGTTGCCAGCGGTAGGTTCCGGCCATGACACAGTCCTCCTCCGGCTCCACCTCGGGATCTTCCACGGGCTCCACCACCGGCACGCTGGCCATCACGGGCGACGCCAGCGCCGACCGGCTCCTGAACACCGACCCCCTGGCCCTACTGGTCGGCATGCTGCTGGACCAGCAGGTGCCCATGGAGTGGGCCTTCCGGGGGCCGGCCACCCTGGTCCAGCGGCTGGGGTCCCTCGACGTGTCCCTCGACGCTGCTGCGATCGCAGCCATGGACCCCGAGGCCTTCGGGGAGGCGTGCCGCACCAAGCCGGCCATCCACCGGTTCCCCGGCTCGATGGCCGCCCGGATCCAGGGGCTCTGCCAGCACGTCGTCGACCACCACGGTGGAGACGCCGCCGACCTCTGGCGGGGAGCCGCCGACGGCGCAGACCTCGCCCTACGGCTCCGGGCACTACCCGGCTACGGCGCCGAGAAGACGATGATCTTCGTGGCCATCCTTGCCAAGCGGATGGGAGTGGCCCCCGACGGCTGGGAGGCGGCGGCCGGCCCGTTCGCGGACGACGCGCCCCGGTCGGTGGCTGACATAGACGGTCCCGAGGCACTGGCAGCCGTGCGCGCCTGGAAGAAGGCCCAGAAGGCCGCAGGCAGGGGCAAGCAGGAATAGCCACCAGCAGGGGCAGGCAGGAATACCTACCGGCAGGGGCAGGCTCCTAAAGCCGAAGTTCTCCCCGTTCGACGGCCTCCACGAACCACTCGTAGGTGGCGGCCAGGCCCTCGGCCAACCCCGTCGACGCCGTCCAACCCAGATCGGCGAGGCGTGACACGTCGAGTACCTTGCGGGGCATGCCGTCCGGCTTCGAGGTGTCGAAGGCCAGTTCGGCGCCGGGGTGCACGAGGTCGCGCACCGCTTCGGCCAGTTCCCGGATGGTCAGGTCCACACCGGTCCCAACGTTGACGTGCCCGGCCGCCGAGTAGTTGTCCATCAGGAACAGGCATGCATCGGCCAGGTCGTCCACGTGCAGGAACTCACGCCGGGCGTCGCCTGTCCCCCAGACGCCAACCGTGGCATCGCCGGCCTCGCGGGCCTCGTGGAACCGACGGATCAGGCTTGGTAGGACGTGGCCACCCTCCAGGTCGAAGTTGTCTCCAGGCCCGTAGAGGTTGGTGGGCATCGCCGAGATGAAGTCGTCCCCGTACTGGCACCGGTAGGTCTCGCAGAGCTTGATACCGGCGATCTTCGCCAGGGCATAGCCCTCGTTGGTCGGCTCGAGTGGCCCGCTGAGCAGCGCATCCTCGGTGATCGGCTGTTCGGCCAGCCTCGGGTAGATGCAGGAACTCCCCAGGTACAGCAACTTGTCGACCCCGACCCGGTGTGCGGCCTGCACCACGGTCCCGTGGATCATGAGGTTGTCGTAGAGGAACTCCGCGGGACGGGTGGTGTTGGCCTGGATCCCGCCGACCGTGCCGGCCACCAGGAACACGTAGCGTGGTCGCTGGTCGTCGAACCAGGCGTCCACAGCCGACTGGTGCCGAAGGTCCAGGGCCTCGCGCCCGACGGTCCGAAGGTCGGTGAACCCGTCGGCCTCGAGACGGCTGACGATGGCAGAGCCGACGAGGCCACGGTGGCCGGCCACGAAGACCGGGGCCTGTCGGTCGAGCATGTCGCGACGCTAGCCCTGCGGCTGGCTAGGCCCGTGGGGCCGTCGGATCGGTTGGCCCACCAACCGGGCCGCTAATTGCGCCCATCGCAGCCAGGTAGGTCCCGAGCAGGTCGGCCACCATTGCCACCGCCACGGCATTCAGCGGGTCGCGTCGCTCCAGTCCCCGGGCCACCACGTGGTCCAGGGCGTCGTCCAACGGGGCCACAACACGCCCCTCGGCATCGCCGGCGTCGTCGGACAACGCTCCATCGCCGAGTTCCTGACCATGGCTGGCGGCCAACCCGACCTCTGCGAACGACTCCAGGTACCAGCCGACCACGTCGACCACGTCGTCGCGGCTCAACTGGCCTGCCGCCTCATCGGGAAGCCGGTCGGCTATCCAGTCGACGGCGTCGTCCACCTCCAGCACGGCCGGCAGGGCCGAGGCCTCCAGGCGGCCCACGGCCGATCCCACCGCGTACATGGCTATGCCGGCCACCAGGACGGTGCCGAGCGCCAGGAACAGCCAGATCACGGGATGATCATGCCAGTGGGCGGAGGTGCCCGGTAGGAAGAACCGGCGCGGCGCCCCGGAACGACCCCGCCTTCAAGGTCTCAGGGCGCGGGCAGGCCAGTGCCCGGCTCAGATCCCGATGCGCTGGGCCAGCAGCTCCCGATGGTAGGTCGGGTCGCCGAACAGCAGCTCGGAACTCTTGGCCCGCTTGAAGTACAGGTGGGCGGAGTGCTCCCAGGTGAAGCCGATACCACCGTGGATCTGGATGTTCTCCGCGGTGGTGTGGAAGTAGGCCTCGGAGCAGTACGCCTTGGCCAGCGACGCCACCGACGGCAGCTCGTCGTTCAACTCGGCGGCGCACCAGCCGGCGTAGTAGGCGGCTGACTTCGCCGACTCGACCTCGAGCAGCATGTCGGCGCACTTGTGCTTGATGGCCTGGAAGCTGCCGATCGGCCGGCCGAACTGCACACGGTCCTTGGCGTACTGCACGGCTGTGTCCAGACAGATCTGCGCACCGCCGACCTGCTCGGCGGCCAGTGCCACCGCGGCCAGGTCCAGCACGCGCTCCAGGACGTCCCAGCCGCCGCCCTCCGCGCCGACCAGGGTGGCCGCCACGCCGTCGAACTCCAGGCGGGCCTGCTTGCGGGTCATGTCCATGGTGGCCAGGGCGGTCCTGGTCAGGCCTGCGGCATCGCCGTCCACCCGGAACAACGACACGCCGTTGGCCGTGTGGGCGGCCACCAGCACCAGGTCGGCGATGTGGCCGTCCAGCACGTACATCTTGGTGCCGGACAGCGACCATCCGTCACCGTCGGCGGTGGCCTCCATGGTGATGCCGGCCTCGTCCCAGCGTCCGCTCTCCTCGGTGAACGCCAGCGTGGCTATGGTCTCGCCCGACGCGATCCCGGGCAGCAGGTCGGCCTTCGCAGCGTCGTCTCCCGAGTGGATGAGCGTGTTGGCGGCCAACACCACGGTGGAGAAGAAGGGTGCGCACAGCAGGGAGCGGCCCATCTCCTCCAGGACCACGATGAGCTCCACGTAGCCGAACCCCTGCCCGCCGTACTCCTCGGGGATGATCAGGCTCTGGAGGCCCAGCTGTTCGGCCATCATCGACCAGGTGGCGGCGTCGTAGCCGCTCTCGGTCTCCATCAGCTCGCGGACGGTGGACTCCGCCGAGTAGTTCTCGAGGAACTGTCGGACGAACTCCCGCAGCTGCTCCTGTTCCTCGCTGAAGGCGAAGTTCATGTGCGCACTCCCACTTGTCTGATCTCGACTGGTGATCCCGACTGATTCGGCGGCTGCGAGAGCCGGCCCGACGGCATGGTTCTACCAGTCGATCGCTGGTGCGGCGACATCGGGCGTGCCGGCCACCCGTCACAACCTGTCGCACCCTCAGGAATGCTGGTGTACGTCGGTGCTTGGGCACCATGATGGCCGGATGAGCGACCTGCCCGTCAGCCCGACCTCACCCCACGCCGGCCCGTGCCACCATCACGACCACCCCCGACCGGGCGTCGAGGGGGCGGCCCTCCACTGGTGCGACGAGAGGGCGGAGATCCACCGCATCGTGGTGGGCGACTACGAGAACAACGTGTTCGTGCTGCGTTGTCGCCAGACAGGCGAGTCCGTGCTGATCGACGCCGCCAACGAGCACGACAAGCTCCTTGAGCTGTGCCGCGCCCTCGACGTCCGATCGGTACTCGAGACCCACGGACACTTCGACCACATCCAGGCCGTCCCGGCGGTGCGCGAGGCCGGCTACCGGGTCGCCGTCACGGCCGATGACGCTGCGATGCTCCCCTCCTACGACGACATCCTGGAGGACGAGTCGGTCATCCAGGTCGGGCGCCTACGGCTCCACACCATCTGCACGCCCGGCCATACGCCGGGGTCCATCTGCTTCAGCCTGGAGGACTCGCCGGTGCTCTTCTCCGGCGACACCCTTTTCCCAGGTGGACCAGGCGCCACCACCTTCGACGGCGGAGACTTTGCCGCGATTATCGAGTCCATCGACAGGCGGCTCTTCGCCCGGATCGACCCCGGCACCATCGTGATGCCCGGACACGGGCTGGACACCACGATCGGCGCCGAACGTCCCAGCTTGGACGAGTGGGTGGCCCGGGGCTGGTGACAACCGGCTCGTCTGAGGGGCGGCCGGGATTACCCCTATCTCCATAGTGGTAATCCGGACATCTCCCTAGACTCGTACCATGTCCGACGCGACAGTTTTCGACGCGATACCTACCGAGGGAACGCCCCTGTTCGAGGTACGGGATCTCCACGCATCGACGACCGACGGCATCGGGATACTCCACGGGGTCGACCTGGTGGTACACCCCGGCGAGGTCCACGCCCTGATGGGTCCCAACGGTTCCGGGAAGTCGACCCTGGCCTCGGTCCTGCTGGGCAGCCCCGAATACCTCGTCACCGGCGGTTCGATCCGGTTCCGTGGCGACGAGATCACCGAATGGCCACCCGACGTGCGCGGCAAGGCCGGCATCTTCCTGGCGTTCCAGTACCCGCTGGAGATCGCCGGCGTGTCGGTCATCAACTTCCTGCGCCAGTCCCTCTCGGCCCGAAAGGGCATCGACATGTCGGTCCTGGAACTCCGGCTGTCGATCATGGACTGGATGGACCGCCTCGGCATGGACCCGTCGTTCGCCGACCGCCATGTCAACGAGGGCTTCTCGGGCGGCGAGAAGAAGCGCAACGAGATCCTCCAGATGGCCATCCTCGAGCCTGAGATGGCCATCCTGGACGAGACCGACTCGGGCCTCGACATCGATGCCCTCCGGGTGGTGGCCGAAGGAGTCGCAGAGGTGCGACGCGACCGCGCCAACCTGGGCATTCTGGCCATCACCCACTACCAGCGACTGCTGGACCACCTGCGGCCCGACGTGGTCCACATCCTCATGGACGGTCGAGTCGTCGAGCGGGGCGGCCCGGAGATCGCCGCACGGCTCGAGCGCGACGGCTACGAGGCATTCCGGGCCACCGGGCCGAATGCAACGGACTGAATCAGTCTTCGTCATGCGCACCGCCACCCTCGACGCAACCGCCGTCAAGGCCGACTTTCCCCTCCTCTCCCGGGAGGTCCACGGGCACCCCATCGTGTACCTGGACTCCGGAGCCACCTCCCAGAAGCCCCGCCGTGTGCTGGACGCCATGGACCGGTACTACGAGGAGATCAACGCCAACATCCACCGGGGCGCCTACCAGATCGCCGAGCAGTCGACCATGGCCGTAGAGGACTCGCGAGCCGCCCTGGCCCACTTCGTGGGCGCCCCATCGGCCGCCGAAATCGTCTTCACCAAGAACGCCACCGAGGCCATCAACCTGGTGGCGCACTCATGGGGCCGGACCAACCTCGCCGAGAGTGACGTTGTCCTGCTCACGGCACTGGAACACCACGCCAACATCGTCCCGTGGCAGCAGCTGGCCGCCGAGCGGGGCGTGGAGATCCGCTGGATCCCCCTGGACGACGACGGCCGTCTGGACCTCACGGACCTCGACCGCCTGCTCGACGGCGTGCGCATGGTGGCGGTGTCGGCCGCCTCCAACGTGCTCGGTACCCTGCCCCCGGTCCGTCGGATCGCCGACGCAGCCCATGCTGTCGGCGCCCTCTGCCTGGTGGACGCCAGCCAGTGGGTGCCCCACCTCCCGACCGACGTAACTGGGTGGGGCTGCGACTTCGTGGCCTTCACCGGACACAAGATGTGCGGACCGACCGGCATCGGCGTTCTCTGGGGCCGCCGCGAACTGCTGGATGCCATGCCTCCGTTCCTGGGCGGTGGATCCATGATCCAGAACGTCACCTTCGACGGCTTCACCCCGGCCGATGTTCCCACCAGGTTCGAGGCCGGTACCCAGCCGATCGCCGAGATCGTCGGACTGCACGCCGCTGTCGACTACCTCGAGGCGCTGGGAATGGACGCCGTCCGCCAGCACGAGCTGGAGCTCACCTCCTACGCCCTGCGGACCCTGGCCGAGCGGTTCGGCGACGAGTTGGCCATCCACGGCCCCGACACGGTCGAGGACCGGGGTGGAACCCTGTCGCTGGCCTACCGGGACATCCACCCCCACGATCTCAGCCAGGTGCTGGACCAGCACGGCGTGTGCGTCCGCGCCGGCCACCACTGCGCCAAGCCGCTCATGAAGGTGCTGGGCGTGAACGCCACGGCCCGCGCCTCTCTGTACCTGTACAACGACGAGTCCGACGTGGACGCCCTGGCCGATGGCCTGGCGGCCGCCGGCGACTTCTTCGCCCTCTAGATTCTCAGCCCTCCAGGAGGACATGCCCGTGGCCGGACTCGACGACCTCTACCGCGAGGTCATCCTCGATCACTACCGGAGCCCCCGGAACCGGGGCGAACTGGAGACCCCGCCGGCGCTGATGGCAGAGGGCTTCAACCCGCTCTGCGGCGACGAGATCCAGGTGTACCTGCTGGTAGATGATGGTCTGATCTCCGAGATCCGAATCGGTGGGCAGGGGTGCTCGATCAGCCAGTCGTCGGCGTCGATGATGAGCGCCGCCGTGGTCGGACGGACCCCGGACGAGGCCCGCGAGGTGCTGCGCTCCTTCAAGGAGATGATGTCGATCCACGAACACGGCCTGGACGGCGAGGCGGGCCCGTCCGACCAGCGTCCGGGCTCGTCCGGCCTGGGCGACCTGGAGGCACTCCGTGGCGTGGTGAAGTTCCCGGTGCGCATTAAGTGCGCCACGCTGGGCTGGAACACGCTGGACCAGGTGCTCGACCAGGCCGACGCCTGATCCCGGCCGAGGCGCCTGCTTTACGCCCCCACAGGCCCGTGCCGCACTCGTCGGCCGACGGTTCGACCGAGGATCCGACATGGCCGAGGGAACGGGTCCGGATGCGGTAACACCGGAAGGCTGTTCTAGCCGTTCTGGCGATCGGGCTCATGGCACTCGGTTACGGAGCCGAGGTGGAGGCGCCCAGGGAGGTCGCACCGGCCACCACGACCGCCGACCGCCTGGGTCGGCCCCTGCGTCGCCCGGCCCGAAAACTCAGGCCGGTGCGTCCAGCACTTCGGCGGTGGCGACTACTCCCATGTGCCTCAGCGAAAGAAACGCCGACACATCGGCTCAGAGTTTCGGCACCTACTGTGAACACGGTTGTGACAACGGACTCTATTGAGGAGACAAAACATGTTGGGTGAAAACGTCGGCTCCCTTTCAGGGCCCACCTCGATGAAAGCCCTCCCAGCCGTAGGCGGGTATCCATCGTTTGAAACGGTCGCCAGTGGTCTGTCCGGAACCCTTGCTGGTGCTGAAGTGACCAGTTTTGCAACGTACTCGGCGACGATGAGAGCTGACGGCTCCTTCTACGGCGAGTGCCCAAACTCTGGCGTGGTATTGGCAGCAGATGGAGTAGCCACATTCCGAGCTACCGGAATCGGATCCCCAACAGCTGACGGCGGGTTTTCGTTCAGGGGGGTCGTGTACTTCGATTCTGCTGCGCCATCTCTCTCGTCCCTGAATGGCGTCGCAGTCGTCTACGACTGGGAGGTCGATGCAAGCGGTGACGCATCCTGGGATCTCTGGGAGTGGAAATAGTTCAACGCGAGCAGGAACCAAACCACCCTGCTAGCCCGGGAGGTCGGTGAACACCTTCCCGAGAGACAGGCAACCCACCGACTACTCCGTGGAGGCCGTCTCAGGGTGTGGGAAGTCGGTCGACCGCTTCGGCGAATGCCACGTCGAGGCGAGTCGGGCCACCGGCACTGTGGGTGGTGACGGCGACGTCCACCCGGTTCCACGAGTTGGACCAGTCGGGATGGTGCTGAAGCTCCTCGGCGATGGCGGCCACCTGGGTCATGAAGGCGAACGCCGCGGCGAAATCGGCGAACGTGAAGGTCCGACGGAGGTGCTCGCCCTCGAGCACCCATTCCGGTAGGCGAGCGGCGAGGTCGGAGCGCTCCTCGGGGTCCAGCAGAGTCCTATCGGCCATGTGGCGACCCTATGCGTGGAGAACCGACCCGGTCAGCCCAGCGGATCGACGAACGGGTCGGGCCAGCAGGGTCATGTCCTGCCGTGGAGCGCGACCAGTGGGTCAGCCCAGCGGGTCGGCGAACGGGTCTTCGCCGAATCCCGCCTCGTGCGAACCTAGGTGCGGCAGGTCGACCGGCGTACCAGCAGCGCCCAGCACGCCCCTGTAGCCCTCGGCCTCCAGGCGAGCGGCCAGCTCCGGTCCGCCGCTGGTGTGGATCCGCCCCTGGGACAGCACGTGCACCCGGTCGGGTTCCAGCACCTCCAGTAGTCGGCTGAAGTGGGTGATGGCCAGGACGCCGAGGTCGTCCTCGTCGGTGGCCTCCTGGATCCGGCGCGCTACGGCGGCCAGCGCGTCCACGTCCAGGCCGGAGTCGATCTCGTCCAGGACCGCGTACTTAGGCCCGAGTGCCCCCATCATGAGGGCCTCGTTCCGCTTCTTCTCGCCACCGGAGAGGTCAACGTTGACCGGCCGCGACAGGAACCGCTCGTCGAAGCCGATGCGCTCGGCCTCGGCTGCCAGCAGCTCGTAGATGCCGTCGGTGACGCGTCCGGCGGCACGGGCCGCCTCGGTCACCACCGACTCGAGGCTCACGCCGGGGACCTCGGTCGGGTGCTGGAGGGCCAGAAACAGGCCGGTCCGGGCCCTCTCCCATGTGGGCAGCGACAACAGGTCGACGCCGTCGAGGGTGACCGAACCGCTGGTCACCTCGTAGCCTGGGCGACCCATCAGCACGTGTGACAGGGTCGACTTGCCCGACCCGTTGGGTCCCATCACGGCGTGCACCTCTCCGGGCCGGACCTCGAGGTCGATTCCGTGGAGGATGTCGGTCCCGCCGACGCTGGCGGCCAGGCCCTCGATCCGCAGCACCCGCTCGCTCATCGGCCGGCCCGTTCGTCCGGATGAGCCCCGTCCCGGTGGGTCTCGTTCAGCTGGACGACCACGTCATCGCCGTCCACGCTGGCCTCGTGCACGGCCACCGGCTTGATAGCGGGCAGCGTGAGGGCCTCCCCCGTCTCCAGGTCGAAGAGGCTGCCGTGCTTCCAGCACTCCAGGGCGCATTCCTCGACGTCCACGTCCCCCTCCGACAACGAGACCTCGGCGTGGCTGCAGACGTCGTCGATGGCGTGCACCCTCTCGCCGATGCGCACCAGGGCAACCGGCCGGCCGTCGACGACCACCCGACGGGCCGCACCGTCGACCAGCTCGGACCACCCACAGACCCGAACGCCGCTCATGCCGCGTCTCCTTCAGAAGTATCCGAATCCGCAGCGGCAGGACCGGCTCCCCCGGGACGAGAATCGGATGCCGCCGAACCATTTCCATTCTTCGAGAACTCGGGTCCGGTCCTACGGTCGAGCCTCTCGGCCAGTGCCTCGCGCAGGATCCCGGCCACGGCGGACACCGGTGCCGCGTCGGCCACGTCCTGGAAGAAGCCCTCGAGCAGGAGGCGCTCGGCGACCCGGGTCGGCACGCCCCGGCTCTCCAGGAAGAACCGCTGGTCCTCGTCGACAGGCGACACGGTCGAGGCATGACTGCAGACGACGTCGTCGGTCTCGATCTCCAGGTTGGGCACGCTCTCGGCCCAGGCATCCGGGGAGAGCTTGACGTTCCGGTTGGTCTGGTGGGCCCTGGTGCGTACCGCCTCGGGGCGGACCCGGATGAGGCCCGAGTAGATCGAGTGGGAGGCACCGTCGAGAGCTCCCTTGAACAACAGATCGCTCGTCGTGTCGGGAGCCGCGTGCTCCTGGAATGTACGGAAGTCCAGCGTCTGGTCGCCTTCGCCGTAGTAGGCGGCGGCCAGCCGTCCCTCGGCCCCCCGCCCCACCAGCCGGCAGTCGATGCGGGTCCGGGCGTATTCGCCTCCGAGGCCGGCGGTGAACGCCTCGACGGTGCCCGACTGCCCCACCTGGAAGGCCTGGTGGGCCAGCTGCCACACCCGCGGGCCCAGTTCCTGGACCAGGGCGTGGCGGAGGTGGCCGTCCCGACCGACCGTGGCCTCCAGTACCGGGACGACCAGCGATCCGACGTCGGTCGACGTGTGGAGCTCGACCACCGTCAGGGTCGCTCCGTCTCCGCACCTCACGATCACCCGGGGGAAAACCGCCGAGGCATCCGCATCGGTGAGGACGACGACCACGACGGGAGCATCCACCTGGACGCCGTCGGGCACCACGATGGCCACGGGCTCGGGCCCGTAGGCCCGGTTGAGGTGGCCGAAGAGGTCGACCGGGAAGTCGATGGCCGACCCGAGGTGGTCGGCACCGTCGACGAGGTCGGCTATGGGTCCGATGGTCACCCCGGCCTCGGCAATACGGGTGTCCAGCGTGTTGTCCACCACCCAGCCGTTCCGGATGACCACGACGCCTGCGATCTCACCGAAGGCCGACAGGTCACGCTCGACGAGGGTGTTCGAGGCGCGCTGACGCTTCAGCGGCGCGAACCCGTCAAGGTCGAGGTCGCCGATCCGGGAGTATCGCCAGACCTCTTCCTCAGGGCTGGGAGGATCGACGTCGTCCAGGCCGACAAAGGCCGTCCGACGGACCTCGGCTAGCCACTCCGGCCCGGGCAGTCCGGCCGAAACCTCTGCGGTGAAGGCTTTCAGGGCGGTACCTCACCGACTACCCCTGGGGGTGTCGGACATCTCGGGTGGACGGGCGGTCGTGGTTCGTGGGCACAGCCCGCGGACCGGGATTTACCCTACCGGCGTAGGTGTAATCCTCAGCGCCCTGGAACCCGCCGGGATCACCCCCAGCCAGGGCACCAGTCAGCGCAGCAGTCAGAGCACCAATCAGGGCAGGTGGAGGTGGCCGAGGCTCCCGGGCCGGATCTCGCAGGAGGCCTCATAGGCCTCGACATCACCCGACTTCAGCCTTATGACCCTTCCGATCCGAAAGGCGCGGAGTTCGCCACGATCGATGAGGCGGTAGACGGTCTTGGTCGCCACGCCGAGGCGGTGGGCCACCTCGTCGGTGCTCATCCAGTCAGGATGGCCACCGGAATCCACCCCGGTCCGGGCCGTTCCGTCAAAGCCACCGGACCCCGGGTCCCCGTCATCAGGGTGTCCACCTGCGGCCTCTGTGCCCACCACCCCTGCGATCATTCTGATGATTTTACATACCTTTCGACCCCCCGGTAGATCACACGGCACCATGAGTTCGGCGCTGGAGGGTCCGGACCCGCCGGCGGTATGGTCGCCGTCGTGTCCACCAGGAAGATGCCGCACGTCGATACGGAGGCGGACGGGCAGGGACAGGACGGTGCCGGCCCACCCGACGGATCGGCCCCGGCAAGGTCGGACCGCGCCATGCGGGCCCGGATCCGCTCGGCTCCGACGGGTCCGGGTCGATGGACCGCTATCGCCTTCCTCACCACCGGTGCCGTCATCGTCGCGACCGCCGCCCTGGCCTTCTACCGGACCACCGGCGACGAGGAGCCCCTCCCGGATCCGCCGCCGCTCGTCATGGAAGGCGGCCCCGTGGTCACATACATGGACAGCACGTACCAGATCGGCCGGCCGGGCGATGTCGCCGTGGTCCGGTCCTGCGAGGGTCGGGCCAAGGCATGGCTCCTCCGGCCGTCCACCGGGGCCATCTACCGGTTCGACTCGTGGGCCACCGACGGGATGGCCGTCACCAGCCCCATCCGGACCGTCCTCGGCGCCGACCGGCTGCGGCTGGTCCGCAGCCTGGGGTGCACAGACGTCCACGTCGAGACCACCGACGGGCGTTCCATACCTCTCACTGACGGATCGTGAGTTGCTGACGAATCGCTAGTTGTTAACCGATCCTGAGTTGCCGACCGATCCTGACCAGCGACGGATCCCTACGACCCACGGCTCCCGACGGGGCCCTCCACCACCGCCCCGGGACTCCGACACCAGGCTCAGCGGGCTCGGGACCAGATGCCGTGGGGGGCCGACGGGAAGAACGCCATGGTGCGCTCCTCCAGCAGCTCCATGCCCAGCCGTCGGGCTACGGCCTGGGATGCGCCGTTGTCGGGGAGGATGCACGAGAAGATCCGGTCCAGGTCCAGTTCCTCGAATGCGTACCGGATGGCCTCGGCACCGGCCTCCGTGGCGTAGCCCCTCCCCCAGTGGTCGGGATGGAGCGTCCAGCCGACTTCCACGCCCGGCCAGTCCGGACGCTCGGGACGGTGGAGGCCTGCCCGGCCCAGGAAGACTCCCGTGGACCGCTCCTCCAGCGCCCACTGTCCGGTTCCCCGGAGCACCCACTGGCCCAGGAACCCGGCCATCTGCTGCCAGGCGTTGCTCCGGTCCAGGCTCTCCGGGAGGTGCAGCCAGCGTCGCACCTCCGGGCTGTCCAGCACGGCGAAGTAGTCGTCCACGTCATCGTCCCGGAATGGGCGCAGAACCAGGCGGTCGGTCTCGAGCGTCGGGCAGGCCCCGCGGTGGATCGACATCGCCCCATCGTGGCATCAGCCTTCCGATGCTGGTGAACTCGGCCGATGGCGGAGATCCAACTCGAGTCACCCGTGACCGGCGTGGTGTGGAAGGTCGTGGCAGGACCCGGCACCGTCGTGGCTGCCGGCGACACCATCCTGATCGTGGAGTCCATGAAGATGGAGATCCCAGTCGAGTCCCCGGAGGACGGGACGGTGACCGTCCTGCAGGTGGGCGAAGGCGACCAGGTCTCCGAGGATGACCCGGTGGCCACCGTGGAGACAGCCTGACGGCCTGATCCGGTTGCCATCATGGAGAAAGCCTTACGGCCTTACCCGATTGCCATCATGGAGTCAGCCTTACGGCCTTACCCGATCCCTGCCGGCGCAATACCGGGTGGCGAGCGTCAGGGCCGGTAGGGACTGCCCACCGGACCGGGAGTTCGCAACGGCGCCGCCAGGTTGGCGAACTCGCAGAGCAGCGGTCGTGTGTCGGCCGGATCGATGATCTCCTCGACTAGAAATGCCTCGGCGGTCCTGAATGGCGATCGCACGCTGTTGAGGCGCTCGGTGATCTCGGCCAGCAGGGCCTCGGGGTCGTCGGACGCCTCCAGGTCGGACCGGTAGGCCGCCTCCACGCCACCCTCGACGGGCAGCGAGCCCCAGTCGCCCGAGGGCCAGGCGTAGCGGTACTGGAAGCGGTGCCCCGGAGAATGTGCTGCGCCGGCGACCCCGAACGCCTTGCGCACCAGCACCGAACACCACGGCACGGTGGCCTGGTAGACGGCGGCCAGAGCACGGGCTCCGTGGCGGATGGTGGCCTGCTGTTCGGCCTTGGTACCGATCACGAAGCCCGGGTTGTCCACCAGGTGGACGACCGGGAGGTGGAACGTCTCGGCCAGGTCGACGAACCGGGTGACCTTCTGCGACGAGGCGGCCGTCCAACCACCGCCGTAGTGGTACGGGTCGCCTGCCAGGATGGCCACCGGCCAGCCGTCCAGCCGTGCCAGGCCACAGACGGCCGATCGACCGAAGGACGCTCCGAGCTCGAAGAAGCTGTCCTCGTCGACCACCGAGTCGATGATCGACCGCATCCGGTAGACCTGCCGGCGGTCCCGGGGCACCAAGTCCGCCAGGTCGGCATCGGTGCGGTTCGGATCATCCGTGCACGGTCCCCGCTCTGCCAGCTCGTACACCGATGACGGCAGGTAGGACAGGAACCTCCGGGCCCGCCCGAAGGCCTCCTCCTCGCTTCCGACCTCGTCGTCGATGCTGCCGTTCCGGGTGTGGATCCGGCTTCCCCCGAGGTCTTCCTTGTCGACCTGCTCGCCACCCATGCGGTTGACCACCACCGGTCCGGCGGCGAAAAGGTGCGACATGCCCTTCACCATCAGCGAGTAGTGGCTGGTCACGGCACGGGCAGCTCCAAGGCCGGCCACGGACCCGAGGCAGAGTGCCACGGTCGGCACCACGGCCAGGTTGGCCACCACGTGTTCCCAACCGGGGTTCATCGGGACGTAGGTGCGGGCACCGCGCCCGTAGCCGCCGTCACCGCTGGAGACCTTCTTGGAGGGGTCGGTGTCCAGCGTCCTGACCGACCCGCCTCCGCCGGTGCCATCGATGAGGCGGATGATCGGCAGCCGTAGCTCGCCGGCCATCTGCTCGGCCGCGATCTGCTTGCCGACAATCGCCGCGTCGGCCGCCCCGCCCCGGACGGTGAAGTCGTCGGCGGCCACCACGACGGTCCGCCCGTCGATCAGACCCCGTCCGAACACGAAGTTGGCGGCCCGAAGGTCGACCAGATCACCGTTCTCGTCGTAGGTGGGGCTGCCTGCGATCTTGCCAATCTCGTGGAACGACCCGTCGTCGAGCAGGGCCCCGATCCGCTGTCGCACGTCGAGCTTGCCCCGCTCGTGCTGCCGGGCGACCTTGTCGGCACCACCCATCTGCTCGGCCATCGCCTCGCGCTGGCGCAGCTCACCGAGTTCCGGTTCCCACTCCCCCATGGTCCGTCGCTCCTCCCAGTGGATGCCGGTCTCGGTGAATGCAGGCGCTAGGCGGGCCGGAGCTCGGTCAGCGCCCGGACATTGTCCCGCAACACCAGCCGGCGATCCTCGTCGGAAAGGTCTTCCACCTCCGACAAGAAGTCCAGAGGGGCGGGCAGCCCTTCGATGTGCGGCCAGTCCGATCCGAAGATCACGTGATCGGCGCCCATGAGGTCCACGATCTCGTACACGTCGTCCTCCCAGAAGGGGTTCATCCAGACGTGCTCCCGGAAGAGCGCCACAGGGTCCTCGTCGTACCAGTGGGGGGACTTGTCAGCCTGCTGTCGCAACTTGCGGAACATGGGCGCCAGGTAGTCCGAGCCGTTCTCCACGCTGGCGACCCGCAGGTTCGGGAAACGCGTGTACATCTTCTCCATCGACATGGTGATCAGCCAGTCGTGGGCGGCCCGCTCGATGCTGAAGGCCTTGATCGAGGGCCGGGACACCCTCGTCACCTTCGCCATCTGCGACGAGAACCCGTCGTCGGCGTAACCCTGTGTGCTGTAGCCGCTGTCGCCGGCATGGATCACGACCGTGATGCCCGCATCGTTGACCAGGGTCCAGAACGGGTCGAACGTCCAGTCGGCGGGCGAGCGTGGCCCGGCGGCGGTCTGCACGGCGGCCGGCCGCATGACGACGGTTCTGGCGCCGTTGTCCAGGCACCATTCGAGTTCCCGGACGGCGAGGTCGGGGTCGGCCAGCGAAAGGTACGGAGCGGCGAAGATCGTGTTCTCGTGGGCGAAGCCCCAGTCCTCCTGGAGCCACCGGTTGAAGCCGACCATGAGGGCGCCCACCGCCTCGGTGTCCTCCTTCAGGAGTTCCTCGTAGAGCACGCCGAGCGTGGGAAACAGCCACACCGCCTCGAGGCCCTGCGCCTCGACCGTCCGCAGCCGCGCCTCACGGTCGATGTACTCGGCGGGCAGCGGCTCCCGGTCGCGGAGGAGCTCGAGTGGGCTCTTGCCATCGGGGTTGCCACGGAAGTACTGGTAGAGCGCCCCGGGCTTGGCGATCGGATCCCAGGTCGGGTTGACCACGGCGTGGCTGACCCTGCCGCCGACGACGTGGTACCTCCGCCCGTCCATCTCGCACCACTGGACGACCCTGGGCTGCATCTCAGCGGGCACGTGGCGGGTGAAGGCGTCGACACCCTCGTAGTAGTGGTTGTCGCAGTCGAAGGGCCGGTAGCCCAGGTCGTCGGTCATCGGTAGCTCCCCGTAATGATCCGACGCAACCACCCGAGCGGTTCGCTGCCGGCCGGGCACGACAGTACCGACCATCAGGGACCGGGGCCGAACGGGGCGCAGCACTAGGGTTCGTGCCGTGGCCGACCCATCAGCCGACGAGAGCGCCTACGAGGCCGCCTACGAGACGCTCCACGTCACGGTCGCCGACCACGTGGCCACGGTCGTCCTGAACCGGCCGGAGGCGGCCAACGCCTTCACGGCCGCCATGCAACGGGAGTTCCGGGACCTCTGGGCCACGCTCAGGTCCGATGACACCGTCCGTGTGGTGGTGCTCACCGGAAGCGGCGATCGGGCGTTCTGCACCGGCATCGACCGTGACGAGCCGTTCACCGCCATGGAGGACTCCCCGGCGCTGTACGGCACATCCAACAACTTCATGTACGACGACCCCGGCGACTGGTTGGGGCCCAAGTCCAACGACCTCTGGAAGCCGGTCATCGGTGCGGTCAATGGCATGGCCTGCGGAGGCGCCTTCTACCTCCTCGGCGAGTGTGACGTGCTGATTGCCGCCGAGCACGCCACGTTCTTCGATCCGCACGTCAGCTACGGCATGCCGGCCATCTACGAGCCAATGAAGATGCTCCCCCGCATGCCGTTCGGCGAGGTAATGCGCATGTCGCTGACCGGCAGCGCCGAGCGCATCTCGGCCGAGACCGCCCTGCGCATGGGCCTCGTCACGGAGGTGGTCCCGGCCGCCGAGTTGGCCGGAGCCGCTGCCCGCCTGGCCGCCTCCATCGCGGCCAACCCGCCGTGGGCCGTGCAGGGCACGCTCCGGGCCATCTGGGCCGCCCAGGACCTCGGACGCCTCGGTGGCCGCTCGGTCGCCACCGCCCTGCTCAGCACCGCAACCGACAAGGACGCACTGCGCTCAGGTGCCGAGGAGTTCACCTCAGGCAACCGGGTGGATCCTCGGATCCGCTGATACCGACAGGGTCGTTCCCGGGGCCGCCGACACCGGGCCGCGGGCCCTGGTGCGCAGACCCGGGTTCGGCTCGAGGGCGACCCCGGCCCTCAGAACCTCGGCAGCCCGTCGGCCAGGAGCGGCCGCAGCCTGGGCCCCCAGAGGTGGGCGAGCGACTCGCCGTCGTAGTCGGCCTCGTACGCCGCCTCGATGAGGACCACCCGGTAGGCCTGCACGGCCAGCACGATGTCGCAGTCGTTCAGGAACTCGTCGAGTGGATGGTCGGTCACCCCGGCGGCGACAAGGCCGTCGTGGTACTCGCGGCACAACCGCAGGAACGTGGCCCGGGCGCCGGGCCCGGGCGGGATGGTCTCCGAGAGCAGGTAGGCGACGTCGCCGGCGGGCCGTCCGGATCCGGACACGCCGAAGTCGACCATCACCAGCCCGGTGTCGGTGAACAGCATGTTGTCGGTCCGACAGTCCCCGTGGCGGATCGAGAGCGGCTCGTTCAGGTGGTCGACCAGGCCGACTATGTGGTCGCCGAACCAGTCGGCGTGCCGCATGAACCCGTCGGTGAACACCTCGGGTTCCCGTTCCACCACCTCGTCCCGCCAGGCCCGGTAGAGGCCGTGCATGACGTTGGGCATCTGGGTGACCATCGACCACTCGACTATCGAGTCGTCGGCCAGCCCGGGGTAGCGCCAGTAGTGGGCGTGCATGCGGCCCAGGGCGCGGAGGATGGCGGAGAGGTCCTCGGCCGGCGGGAGGTCCTGGGCCGTGGTGATCCGTGCATCGGGGATGTACTCCAGGACCAGCGCGTAGCGCCGCCTTGTGGCCCGGATGAGCTTGCGTGCATGGCGGCCGATGAACTTCACGACCGGGCGTGGTAGGCCGTCGACGAACCGTTCCCGGCGGCGGCGGGCCGCCAACGACGGCCCGGGGTCACGGGTCGCGTGGATGAGGCGCGGGACCCGCACGGGGAAGTCGGCCGAGAGGCGTTCGTAGAAGTCGAACTCCCGGTCGTAGCCGCCCTCGGCCTCCGCCAGGCCCCGGTTGCCCACGTTGTCGGTGGGGAACTTGACCAGCACCACGTCGGGTGCATCGAGTTCGTCGGAGTTCCAGTCCAGCGACACGCGGATCGTCTGGCCCTGGAAGCCGACACCCGAACCCGGGCTCCCGGTTCGGAAGTCGACCACCTCGGCCTCGCCGGCCAGGCCGGAGGAGTGGACCGCAAGGGTCAACCAGGCCGCGTCGATCTCCTCGACCGACTGGGGAATCTGGATCGGCAGCCGCCTGGGCATCGGCCGGACCCTAGGTCACGGCCCGACCTGCCGACCTGCCGACGATATGTCAGGCCAGCGTGATCCGCCCGGACCCGGTCGTGGCCAGGCCGATCACGGCCGACTCGTGCCCGGTCGACGCCAGGGCGGCCAGCGCGGCGTCGACCCCGGTCGGATCCACGCCGAACACGAGGCCACCGGACGTCTGGGCATCGGCCAGGAGCATTACCTCGGCCTCGTCGAATCCGCCGCGGTCCAGGCGCTCGTCGGCCCATGCCAGGTTGCGCCGGCTTCCCCCCGGTATGGCCCCGGCGTCGGCCAGCTCCCGCGTCCCGGGAAGCAGTGGCACGGCGGCAACGTCGATCGTGACGTCGACCCCCGATTCGTGGGCCGCCCGGCCCAGGTGCCCCAGGAGGCCGAAGCCGGTCACGTCGGTCGCCCCGCTGGACCCCGCCTCGACGGCGATCCGTGCCGCCTCCTCATTGAGTCGGGTCATGGAGGCCAGGGCAGCGCCGACCACCTGGTCGGACGCACTGCCCTGCTTGATGGCCGTGGTGATTATCCCCACGCCCAGTGGCTTGGTGAGGAGCAGCACGTCGCCGGGCCGGAAGCCGGTGTTGGTGAGCATCCGATCGGGATGGACCTCGCCGACCACGGCCAGGCCGAACTTTGGCTCCGGGTCGTCGACGGTGTGGCCTCCGGCGATCACGAAGCCTCCCTCGGATGCGATCTCCTCGGCGCCGAGGAGCACCTCGACCAGGAGGTCGTTAGACAGCTCGGCGGCGTTCCACCCCACCAGATTGAGCGCCAGCAGGGGTCGGCCGCCCATGGCGTAGACGTCGGACACGGCGTTGGCCGCAGCCACGCGTCCCCACGAGCGGGCGTCATCGACGACCGGGGTGATGAAGTCGGCGGTCACCACCAGGGCGCGCTCGTCGTCGAGGCGCCACACGGCGGCGTCGTCGCCGGTGGACGCCCCGACCAGGAGGTCGGGATCGGTCACGGGTGCCAGGCGGCGCACGACGTGCGCCAGCTCGCCCGGGGCGAGCTTGCAGCCTCAACCGGCGCCGTGGCTGAACTGGGTCAGTCGGCGGGTCTCCGCCATGTCGTCACCCCCTCTCCCGTGGACGGGCTCCCATCACCGGTCCCGATCGGGACACAGCCGTCTTCGGCAAGAGTAGGCGGCGGCTCAGGTGCCGCCGATGACACCACGCTCCCGGAGCTCGGTCAGGCGTCCGTCGCTCAGGCCCAGTTCGGCGGCCAGTACCTCGTCGGTGTGCTCGCCCAGCCAGGGAACCCGGGCATCGGCGGCCTCGGGGACCTCCGACAACTTGACCGGGTTTCCCGGTACTAGCACGGGCTGGCCGGTGGCGCTGGGCAGGGTCTCAATCAACATGTTCCGGACCCTCAGGTGGGGATCGGCGACCACCTGGGCGCTGGTCCGCGAGGGGCCACAGGCGATGCCGGCACCCGACAGCGTCCCCACCACCTCGACCAGCGTGCGGCCGGTCGACCACGACTCGATGGCCGGTCGCAGGAGGTCGTCGAGATGGTCCTGCCAACCGGCACGGGTGGCGAGCCGCTCGTCGTCGAGCAGGTCCGGTCGACCGATCTCGGCCATCAGGACCTCGAAGTGGTGCTCCCTGACGCACTGCAGCACGAAGTGGCCGTCGGCCGCCTCGAAGGTCTCGACGATGCCCACCCCACTCCCCCATTCCCGCTCGATTCCCATCGATTGGAAGTTGGCGACGATGTCGGTCATGGCGACCGTGGAGTCCAGCATGGCGACGTCGATGTGCTGGCCGGTTCCGGTCAGGTCCCGGTGGCGCAGGGCTGCCAGGATCCCCACGGCGCCGAACAACGCCGAGCTGATGTCCCCCAGGGCTCCGACCGGGTTGGCGGCAGGGGGTCGGCCCGGGGCGCGCTTGTACTCGTAGATGCCCGACATGCCCTCGACCACCGCCGCATAGGCGCCCATTTCCCGGTAGGGGGAGCGTGGGTCCTGGCCGAAGCCGGACACCGAGAGGTAGACGACCGCCGGATGGACGGCACGGACGGCCTCGTAGCCGATGCCCAGACGGTCGGCGGTGCCCGCCCGGAAGTTCTCACCGACCACGTCGAAGCTGGGCGCCATCCTGAGGAACAGCTCGATGCCCTCCGGGTGCTTCAGGTCTATGGCCACGCTGCGCTTGTTCAGGTTGTTCCGCAGGAACGTCGCACCCATCTGGCGCCCGTCGGGGTCGGTCACGAAGGGTTGGGACCCACGGCCGCTGTCGCCGGTCACCGGGTGTTCGACCTTCACCACCTCGGCCCCGAGGCGGGCCAGGAGCTGGGTGGCGAACGGGAGGGCCGCCATCTGCTCGGCGGCCAGGATCCGTACGCCATCCAACGGCCGGAGGATCTCATCATTCGGGGCATCATTCGGCCCGTCGTTCTGAGTAGTCATCGTGAGCCAGTCTGCCCTATCCGGTGATAGATCTGACGATCCGTCAGAAGACAAGCCGATCCGTCAGAAACCCTGGCACACCATCGTCAGAAGCCCGCCGTCACAGGCCGGTCGGCCGGTTCACGAATCGCCCGACCTCCGGCGAGAAGAACCAGCCACCACCGGCCAGCGTTCCCCCGTCCACCGGCAAGTTGTGGCCGGTGACGAAGGACGACATGTCGCTGGCCAAGAACAGGGCCACCCGTGCCTGGTCCTCGGGCCAACCCAGCCGACCCACCGGTGCCCACGCCTCCCAGAGGTGGTCGTGCCCATCGCCGTCGGACAGGTAGTCGACCTGGGGGGTCTGGGTCAGGTCGGGCCCTATGCCGTTTACCCGAATCCCCTTTCGGCCGTAGCCGGCGGCCAGCGACGTCGTGAAGTGGGCCGCTGCCGCCTTCATGGCCGCGTAGACCGGTTCACCGGGAAAGCCGCGCATTCCCTCCACCGAGTGCACGTTGACGATCGAGCCGCCTCCACCGTCGACCATCGGCTCCAGGAATGCCCTAGTGACCCTGAAGACGTGCTCCAGGTTGGCCGAGTACATGGCCTGCCACGACTCGGGCGTCGACTCATGGAACCGGACCAGCGGCCGGTAGTCGCCGACGTTGTTCACCAGCACGTCGACCCGTCCATGCTCGCCCATGACTGCGACACGGAGGTCCTCGACCTCGGCATCGGATGCCACGTCGACCACGTGGACCCGTGCCGTCCCACCGGTCGCCTCGATGTCCTCGACGGCGGCCGCCGCCCGGTGGGGGTCGATCTCGACGATCTCGACCAGGGCACCGTGCTCCGCGAACAGTCGGGAGATCGCTCTGCCGATCCCCGATCCACCACCGGTCACCACGGCCACCCGACCGTCCAGCAGGCGGCTCCAGTCGTCAATCTCCGGGACCCGCTCCGGGCCCTGTGCCAGCCCCCCGGACGGTTCGGACTGGGAGGGAGCCTCCCCGGAGGGGCGTGTCACCCCGACGCCGCCACATCACGCAGGGCGTCGAGGAGCCTGTCGACGTCGTCGTCGGTCGTGTAGACGCTGATCCCGGCCCTGACTGCGCCGGCCTCGGCGTCCAGCCCCAGCGGGAGCATGGCCTCCACGGCGTAGTTGTGGCCGTCCCAGACCGCCACCCGGTCGGTGGCCAAGCGTTCAGCGACCGCCACTGGAGATAGGCCGTCGACCTCGAACATCAGCGTGGGTGCCCGGTCAACGGTGTCCTGTGGCCCCACCACCCGGACCCCGTCGATCCCGTGCAGGCCGTCCAGCAGGCGTGCGAACCGCAGCGCCTCGTGGGCGACGATCCTGTCCATCCCGGTCTCCAGCAGGAAGCGGGCCGCTGCGTCGATCCCGGCCAGCGCCTCCCACGACGGCGTGCCGTACTGCAGGCGCCCCGGACCGGAGTCCGGAGCGGGGCGCACCTTGTAGACATCCATCGAGTCCAGCAGGTCGGGCTCCACCCACATGACCCCGGCGTGGGGGCCGTACCACTTGTACGACGACGTGGTGAAGACGTCACACCCGATGGCGGCGACATCGACCACGTGGTGCGGGGTGAGGTGGACGCCATCCACCACCACCCGGGCTCCCACGGCGTGGGCAGCCGCGGTGACGGCCGCCGTGTCGGGAATAGTCCCCACCGCGTTCGAGGATCCGGTCACCGCCACCCACCGGGTGGCCGGGCCGATCAGGTCGGTCACCGCGTCGACCGGCAACCGGCCGGTGGTCGGATCCAACTCGGCCATGCGCACGGTGGCACCCGTGTCCCGGGCCAGCAGCAGCCACGGCGACACGTTGGAGTCGTGGTCCAGGGTGGTGCAGACGATCTCGTCGCCCGGCCCGAGCCCCCGACCGATGGCCCGGGTGAGGGCCATCATGTTGGACGTGGTGCTCGGCCCGAAGACCATTCCGCCGGGACCGGCGCCCAGCAGTTCGCCCATGGTGGTGCTCACCGTCTCCACCAGGGCGTCGCAGGCCACCGCCGCTGCGAAGGAACCGTGCGAGTTGGCGTTGTTCCCGCTGCGCTGCCAGGCGGCGCCGGCATCGATCGCAGCATCCACGACCTGGGTGCCAGCCGGGCCGTCGAAACGGGCCCATTCCCCGGTCACCCCGGGAAATCGGTCCCGAATGTCGTGGAGGTCGTTCACCGTCGGGCACGCTAGTGGGCGACACCGAACGGAGAGGACCCCTGTGGAGGCCTGGGAACTGGATGCCAGAGAGCAGATCCGTGGCCTCGTGGCCGCCTACAACGCCCTCGGCGACCGCGGTCGCCTCGACGGCGTCATGGCCCTGTTCGCCCACGACGCCGTGATGGACATCGGCGACGGACGCACCTACGAGGGCGTGGACCAGATCCGCACGATCTTCACCGGGACCCGCGACTCGATTCTCGACGGCGGCGACGGCGACGGTCCGCGCTTCCTCCAGCACCACACGACCGGCCTACACGTCACCCTGGCCGGCCGCGACGAGGCCACCGGCCACGCCTACTTCACGGTGATGACCGACCGCGGCCTCGACCACTGGGGTCGCTACCAGGATGCCTACCGACCGGTGGGCGACGCCTGGCTGTTCGCCTCCCGTCGGGTCCGCATAGACGGCTACACGCCCAGCGGCTGGGCGGACGCACGCCTGAACGGACCGGCGAAGTGAGCACGCCCGCCGGCATGTCCGACGTCGAGCGCCTGGTAGCCGAGGCCGAGATCCGACAGCTGGTCGCCCGCTACGCGGTCGCGACCGACCGTCGCGACCTCGAGACCCTGGTGTCTCTGTTCGTCCCCGACGTGCGGGTCGGACGCGACTCCAGGGGCCACGAGGCCCTGAGGGAGACCTTCGACCGACAGCTCAGGACCGTCGGCACGACGGTGCTCAACGTCGGCACCCACCAGATCGACCTGGGCGGGCCGGACGACGCCACGGGCCACGTCTACTGCAAGGCCGAGATCCAGGACGGCGACCGCTGGATCCACCAGGCCATCCGGTACGACGACACGTACCGGCGGGTGAAGGGCGACTGGCGGTTCGTGCGCCGGCTGCACCGCCTCTTCTACGGCGCCGAGGTGGGCGTCAACCCGTTGGGGCTCCCGCCCGCTGACTGGCCCAGCCACCACGACGGCCTCGGCACCCTCCCCCACGAGGACCCGACCTGGCAGGCCTTCCAGGTGGCCGGGGGGGACGAGGCAGGCCCATGACCGGCACTCCCCCACAGTGACCAGCGACGACCTCTCCAAGCAGGTCGGACGCCAGATCGGCGACACGATCCTGGCTGGCTTCGTGGACTACATCGCCGGCTTCCGGAAGATCTCCCGTCGCGCCCAGCGACACTTCACGCAGCGCGAGTGGACCGAGCACGACGCCGACTCCCGGCAGCGGCTGGCCCTCCACCGCTCCTGCGTCGTCCAGGCGGTGGACCGCGTGCGACCGCTGCTGGACGGGGTGGCTGACGGACGGGGAACCTGGCGGACGGCACGGAACCACTACAAGCGCCGGATCGCCGACCGGTCCGACCTGACCCTCGCCGAGACCTTCTTCAACTCGGTGACACGTCGGACCTTCACCACGATCGGTGTGGACAACGACGTGGAACTCCGCTGGTTCGGGGCGACCACGGTTCCACGCGGTGAGGGTCGGGCCGAGCTGTTCGCCACGGCCAGCCGGGTCAGGGACACGTCGGCCATGGTGCGCCAGATCCTGGAGTCCTACGAGTTCGAGGCGCCCTGGGCCGACCTGGAGGACGACGCGCGACGGGTGGCCGCCCGCATGGACACCTTCCTCATCGAGGAGTGGGACAGCCTCGAGGCCGACGGCGTCGACATGCTGCGGCCCATCTTCTACCGGAACAAGGCCGCCTACCTGGTGGGCCGGCTCCGGCAGCTCAACCGGGTGACGCCAATCGTCTTCCCCATCCTCCACGGTCCCGACGGCCTCCGGGTCGACACCGTGCTGCTGACCGAGTCACAGGCCAGCAGGCTGTTCAGCTTCACCCGGTCGTACTTCTTCGTCGAGTGGCCCAACCCGTCAGAGCTGGTCGGCTTCCTCAAGTCGCTGCTCCCCATGAAGTCGCTGGCCGAGCTCTACACCGCCGTCGGGTTCCCCCAGCACGGCAAGACCAGCCTCTACCGGTCGCTCTACCGCCACCTCGACCACTCGCACGACAAGTTCGTCCGGGCTCGGGGCACGCCCGGCATGGTGATGTCGGTGTTCACGCTGGTCTCGTTCAACGTGGTCTTCAAGATCATCAGGGACCGGTTCGACCCACCCAAGAACACCACGCGTGACGCCGTGAAGCGTCGCTACGCGCTCGTCTACAACCACGACCGGGTGGGTCGGATGGTCGAGGCCTGGGAGTTCGAGAACCTCTCGTTCGAGAAGGACCGGTTCGACCCCGAGCTGCTGGAGGAACTGCTCGAGACGACCTCCGAGTCGGTACGACTGATCGGCGACCAGGTGGTGATCAGCCACGTCTACACCGAGCGACAGGTGTACCCCCTGAACCTGTACCTACGGGAGATGTCCACCGCCAAGGCGACGGCCGCGGCCATCGACTGGGGTTGGGCCATCAAGGACCTGGCGGCGGCCAACGTGTTCCCCGGTGACCTGTTCACCAAGAACTTCGGCGTGACCCGCCACGGCAACGTCGTCTTCTACGACTACGACGAGCTGACCCTCCTGGAGGAGTGCCGGTTCCGGTCCATTCCGCAGTCCGACGACCCGGCCGATGAGATGAGGCCCCAGCCGTGGTTCTCCATCGAGCCCGGCGACGTCTTCCCCGAACAGTTCCCGACATTCATGACCTTTCCACGCGACGTGTCCGGTGAGGTCCGGCGACGCTTCGACGAGGTCCACTCCGACCTGTACACGCCGGCCTTCTGGCAGGAGGTCCAGGCCAGCCTGGCCCGCCGCGACCTCCCGGACTTCTACCCGTACGTCGAGGACCTCAGATTCCGCCGCAGGCCCACAGAGGCCCTCGGTTAGGGTCGCACCGTGTCTCGCCCGATAGCCGTCGCCCCATCGGTCCTGCCCGTCGACTTCTCCCGCCTGGGCGACGAGTGCATCGCCCTGGAGAAGGCCGGCGTGGACCTCATCCACTGGGACGTCATGGACGGCGTGTTCGTACCCAACCTGACGTTCGGCCCGGACGTCATCGCCTCGACCCGCCACCTGGTCGACCTGGAGTTCGAGGCCCACCTGATGGTCGTGGACCCGGACCGGCTGGTCGACCGCTACGTGGACGCCGGCTGTTCGACCGTGCTGGTCCATGCCGAGGCCTGCGACCACCTGCACCGGACGCTCTCCCACATCGCCGACCTGGGGGCCACCCCGGGGGTCGCCCTGAACCCACACACACCGGCCGAGGTGATCCGCCACGTGCGCGACCTCCTGGGCGTGGTCCTGGTGATGACCGTCAACCCGGGCTTCGGCGGACAGTCCTACATAGGTGCCATGGAACCCAAGGTGGCCGAGGTGGCCACCATGCTGGACGGCTACGACTGTGCACTTGAGGTCGACGGCGGAATCGGGCCGTCCACGGTGGCCGACGTGGTGGCAGCCGGGGCCGACCGGCTGGTGTCGGGCAGCGCCCTGTTCAGTGACCCCGAGGGTCTGGAGCACGCCGTGGCCGACCTCCGGGGCCGTGCCGAGGCGGCGCAGGGCTGAGCGACCACGCCGCTACCCTGCGCCCACATGAACGCCTACCTCTCGACACCTCAGCCGTCCGCGGCGCTGGCCGCCGACGACGACAGCCCCGACCACGGCCGGTTCGACGTCTACAACCGACTGCTCAAGGACAGGATCGTCTTCCTGGGCACCGACGTGAACGACGACGTGGCGAACTTCATCATCGCCCAGATGCTCTTCCTGGAGGCCCAGGACCCCGAGAAGCCGATCTGGCTCTACATCAACTCGCCGGGCGGGTCGGTCACCTCGGGAATGGCCATCTACGACACGATGCAGTTCGTGGGCCCCGAGGTGGGCACCATCTGCATGGGCCTCGGCGCCTCGATGGGCCAGTTCCTCCTGTGTGCCGGTGCCCCGGGCAAGCGCTTCGCCCTGCCCCACGCCCGGATCATGATGCACCAGCCCCTGGGCGGGGTCCGGGGCCAGGCGTCGGACATCGCCATCCAGGCCGAGCAGATGGCATACACGAAGAAGATGCTCCAGGAACGGATCGCCGAGCACACCGGCCAGCCCGTCGAGACCATCGAGGCCGACAGCGACCGGGACCGCTGGTTCACCGCCGAGGAGGCCCAGGAGTACGGGATCATCGACCAGGTGATCGTGCGACGCGGCGAAATGCACTAAGGCCGACCGGACGACCACCTGCCCGTAGGCTTCCGAGCGCGGACGTGGCGGAACTGGTAGACGCACCGGCTTTAGGAGCCGACGCCGAGAGGCATGGGGGTTCGAGTCCCCCCGTCCGCACGTGACCGAACCAACCGACGCTCGCCCGTCCGAGGGCACTCCCCCAGACGACGGTGGCGTCCTTGACGCGCTCGTCGAGGCCGCTCCCGCCGGGATGGCCCGTCTAGACGCCGACGGCAGGATCCTGCGGGTCAACGGCCGGTGGGCCACCACCACCGGTCAGGATTCGGCGGACGCCCACGGCGACGGCTGGACTTCGATTCTGGACCCGGACGGCCGCGACGAGTTCCTAGCGGACCTACGCCGTTCGCTGTCCGACGGGACGGCCCTACGGGGTCGGCTCCGCCTGCTCGACGCCGACGGTGCCATCCGGTGGCTGGACCTCTCGACGGTCCCACTCGACGGGGTGGACGGGTCGGCCGGCGCTCTGCTCACCGTCACCGACGTGACCGACGAGACCGACGAGACGAGGCGGGCGCACGAGCTGACCAGGGTGCTGGAGTCCAGCCCCGATCCCGTGGCCGTCCTGGACCCCTCCGGCGAGCTCGTCGTCTGGGCCAACGACGCCATGCATCGCCATACCGGGGCCGGATCCACCTCGGCCGAGATTCGGCTCCTGGACGTGCTGGATGCCTGGTCGCAGGCCCAGTACGCCACGACAGCGCTGCCGGCGGTCCGAACCGGTGGCACGTGGCGGGGCGAGCTCCGCCTCGTGGGCGACGGCCGGACCGTGCCCGTCTCGGCTGTACTCGTCGCCCACCGCGATGCCGAGGGAGCGGTCGACGCCATCTCGATGATGGCCCGCGACCTGACCGACCTCCACGCCGCCCAGCAGCGGGTCGAGGCCTCCGAGATGCGCCTTGCCGCCCTGGTGGAGCACGCCTCGGACCTGGTGTGCGTGATCGGCGAGGACGGACGGATCATCTACGCCAGCCCGGCGGTGGCCCGCATCCTCGGCCGGGAGGCCCATGCCATGGAGGGCGTCCCGGTGGCCGAGCTCGTCCATCCCGACGACCTCGGCGAGCTGGTAGAGCGGGCCGACGAGGTGGTCGCCCGACCCGGCATGTCGCCCGCCTTCGAGGCCCGCGTAGCGCATGCCGAAGGGGGCTGGCGCCACATGGAGATAGTCGCCACCAATCTGCTTGGCAATCCCGCGGTGGCCGGCGTGGTCGTGAACGCCCGCGACGTCACCGAGCGCGTAGAGGTGGCCGCGCAACTCGAGGAACGGGCCTTCCACGACGAGCTGACCGGGCTCCCCAACCGGGCCCTCCTGCTGGACCGCCTCCAGGACGCACTGCACCGGTCGGCTCGACACGATCGGATGGTCGGGGTGCTGTTCCTGGACCTGGACCGCTTCAAGGTGGTGAACGACTCGCTCGGCCACGGTGCCGGCGACGACCTGCTGCGCGAGGCTGCCCGTCGGCTGCTGCGGACCGTGCGTCCCGGCGACATGGTGGCCCGGCTGGGTGGCGACGAGTTCGTGGTGGTAATCGGCGACATGGTCCGGACCACCGATGCCCTGGCCGCCGCCGAACGGGTTCGGACCGCCCTGGCCCGGCCGATGCAGCTGGGCAGCGACTCCACGGTGGTGTCGGCCAGCGTGGGGATCGCCGTTGCCCACGGGTCCGAGACTCCGGCCGACCTACTGCGGGACGCCGACACGGCCATGTACCGGGCCAAGGAGCAGGGGCGGGACCGGGCGGAGCTGTTCGGGGACCACCTCCGGGCCCAGGCGGTCCGACGACACTCCGTCGAACAGGAGCTCCGGGCTGCCATCATCGATGACCGCATCGAGGTCCACTTCCAGCCGGTGGTCCGCCTCTCGGACGGCGCCGTGACCGGAGCCGAGGCGCTAGCCCGGATCCGCAGCACCACCGGCGAGTTGCTCCAACCGGCGCAGTTCATCGACATAGCCGAGGACAGCGGCCTGATAGCCGACCTGGGAGCCCGGGTCCTGACCATCGCGGTCGGCCGCCTGGCTGCGTGGGAGGCCCGGCAACTCGGGAAGGGTCCCCGCCTCAGCGTGGCCGTGAACGTGTCCGCCCGACAGTTGGCCGATCCGTCATTTCCCGGCGTGGTGGCCGCCGCGGTGGCCGACAACGGCGTGCAGGCCGACCAGTTGGCCCTCGAGTTCACCGAGAGTGCCCTGATCGCCGCCAACCCGATTACCGAGATGGTGCTTGGGGAGCTGACCGACCTGGGCGTCCGGATGGGCCTGGACGACTTCGGCACCGGCTTCTCGTCGCTGGCCTACCTGAAGCGCTTCCCCATCGACTTCCTCAAGATCGACCGGTCGTTCGTGTCCGGCCTCGACGACCCCGAGGTGGACGGCGGCGTGGGCGACGACACCGCCATCGTGACCGGCACGGTCGCCCTGGCCCACAGCCTGGGCCTGAGGGTGATCGCAGAGGGCGTGGAGACCGAGTCGCAGTTGAGACGCCTGCAGCGACTGCAGTGCGACATGGCCCAGGGCTTCCACTTCTCCGAACCGGTCACCGACGCCGAGTTCGACCGCTTCCTGGGACGTCGATTCACAGAGGCGCCCGTCTCGCCGAACTGAGCCGGATGCCGGTCAGGTGCCGGCGGCCAGCCGATGGGCCAGGTTCCGGAAGGCCCGTCCCCGATGGGAAATGGCGTGCTTCTCGTCGCCCATCTCGGCGAAGGAACGCCCGTCGCCCTCCACCGGAACGAACACCGGGTCGTATCCGAAGCCCCCGTCGCCCCTAGGCCGGTCGGCGATGTGGCCCTCGACGGTGCCGGTGGCCACCACCTCGGTGCCGTCGGGGCGCCGCACGAGGGCCACGGTCCGAAACCTGGCCGTACGCCTACCGGCAGGGACCCCGGCCAGGTCGCCGAGGAGCCGGCCCATGTTGGCCTCCGAGTTCCCGTGGTCTCCGGCGTAGCGCCCGGTGTGCACTCCCGGGGCGCCTCCCAGGGCGTCGACCTCCAGGCCAGTGTCGTCGGCCACGGCGGCACAGCCGGTGGCCTCGCAGATGGCCACGGCCTTCAGGCGGGCGTTGGCCTCGAGCGTGTCGCCGTCCTCCACCACGTCGGGCAGGTCCGGCGGCCTGGGGTCAAGGTCGACGAGGCCGTCCAGGACGAGGGCGATCTCGGCCACCTTGTCCGGGTTGGCACTGGCCACCACCAGCCGTGGCAGGGGGTTCACGGAGTGCCGATCTGACCCGATGGACCACGGACCACAGCGTGGCCGGCCTGCCCATCCGAGGAGCGTCCGGTCATGGCGATCCGGTCAGGAGCGGGCTGCCGGTGGTTCGACCAGGACGGCCCGCTGGACATCCACGATCCGTGCGATGCCCGCGCTGGCCAGGTCCACCAGGGCGTCCAGCTGGCCCCGGTTGAATGCCCGACCCTCGGCGGTGCCCTGCACCTCCACGAAGTCGCCGGAACCGGTCATGACCACGTTGAAGTCGACCTCGGCGACGGAGTCCTCCACGTAGGGCAGGTCGAGGCGCGGCGAGCCGTCGACGATGCCCACCGAGATGGCGGCAAGCTCGTCGGTGATCGGCGAGGCCGGCAGCGTGCCCGCTGCCACCATCCGGGTGAAGGCATCGTGGAGCGCCACGTAGCCACCGCAGATCGAGGCCGTCCTGGTGCCGCCGTCGGCCTGCAGGACGTCGCAGTCCACGGTGACCTCCATCTCGGGCATGGCCTCGAGGTCGACGACGGCGCGCAGCGACCTGGCGATGAGCCGCTGGATCTCCTGGTCGCGACCCGACGTGCGGCGTCGGATGCGCTCTGGGCTGGAGCCGGGAAGCATCGAGTACTCGGCGGTCACCCAGCCCCGGCCGGTGTTGCGCAGCCACGGTGGTACGCCGTCGCCCAGCGAGGCGGTGCACAGCACTCGGGTCCTGCCGAATGAGACGAGGCACGAACCGGCCGCCATCTCTGTGAAGTCGCGCTCGAAGGAGAGGGGTCGCAACTCGTCGTCGGCACGTCCGTCGGGGCGGTTACTCGCTGCGGACACTGTGCCTCCTGGGTGGGTGGTTCTAGAAGTAGATGATCGATTCGGCGTTGGCGGCGGCCTCGTCGAGGTCGTCGGTCCAGGCGCCCGTGGAAAGGTACTTCCATCCGGCATCGCTCACGATGAACACGATGGTCGCCGTCTCACCGTCGGCCAGCTGCTCGGCAACCCTGATGGCGCCGGCCAGGGCGGCGCCGGCGGACAGCCCGGCGAAGATGCCGCACTCGTCGGCCAGCCGGCGGACGTACTCGATGGACTCCCGGGGGCGCACGATGCGCTTGCCGTCCAGGAGGTCGTAGCCGCCCCACTTCTCGAAGACCGGCGGAATGTAGCCGTCGTCGAGGCTCCGCAGTCCCTGGACCAGCTCGCCGGACGGTGGTTCGACCGCCAGCACCTTCACATCGGGCTTCTGTTCCCTGAGATAGGTGCCGACTCCCATGAGCGTGCCGCTGGTGCCCAGCCCGGCCACGAAGTGGGTGATTTCGGGGACGTCGCGCAGTATCTCCGGGCCGGTGGTGGCGTAGTGGGCCCGGGGGTTGGCCTCGTTGGCGTACTGGTAGAGGAACGCCCAGTCGGGGTTCTCGTCGGCCAGTCGGCGGGCCAGGCGTACCGCCCCGTTGGAGCCCTCGTCGCCGGGCGACGCGATGATCTCGGCGCCAAACACCTCGAGGGCCTGTCGACGCTCGATCGACACGTTCTCCGGGAGGACGATCTTGATCGGGTAGCCCCGGATGCGGGCGATCATGGCCAGCGCGATGCCGGTGTTGCCCGACGACGGTTCGATGATCGTGCGACCGGGCACCAGCGTGCCGTCGGCCTCTGCGTCTTCGACCATGGCCCTGGCTATGCGGTCCTTGACCGAACCGGTCGGGTTCTGGCCTTCCAGCTTGGCCAGCAGCCGGGCCGACGGGTTGGGGCTCAGCACGCTCACGTCGACGATCGGCGTGTCGCCGATGAGGTCGAGGATGGAGGGGTGGACGGCCATGGTGCTGCAGTTCGTGCGAGGGATGTTCGGGTCGGTGGGAACTCGGCAGAAAGCCGACCTATCTGGTCGGGATTCTAACCCCCGTCGACGACGACCGGCACCTCGGTGATGTCACCGTCCAGGATCCGGTAGGCCCGCAGCACCGGATCCGGGTGCTTCAGCGAGACGATGACGAAGACCCAGGCCCCGAACGGGTCGAAACGGGCGGCATCGGCCACGTCGGTCGGTGACGGATAGGCCGTCGTATGGGTGTGGCTGTGCATCACCCCGAGTACCGCCCGACCCTCGGAGTCGACCGCCGCCTCCACGTCGAGCATCTCGCGACCGTCCAGGACGTAGAGCTTCCACGCCTCGTCAGGGTCGGCCGTGTTGGCCATCGGGTGGTAGCCGTCGACGTGCAGGCCACCCTTGGCACCGCTGAACAGGCCGCAGGCCTCGTTGGGCGTCTCGGTCAGGGCACGGTCCAGCATCGCCCGGTACACGTCGACGGTCATCGTCACGGTCTCGCCCACCTCACGGAGGCTAACGGCGGGCCCGCAACCCACCGCCGGACGCCGCCGGCACCGCCCGGAGCCCGGCGGACGCTGCCCTGAGCCCGGAGGTTCGACAGGTACGATTCCACGGGTGAGCGAAGCCAACGACCGCACGGTCGCCACCAACCGCCGGGCCCGACACGCCTTCGACCTCCTCGACACGTGGGAGGCCGGCCTCGTGCTGCGCGGCAGCGAGGTGAAGTCGCTGCGGGACGCCAAGGTGCAGATCACCGAGTCATTCGGCCGGCCGGAGAACGGCGAGATCTGGCTGCTGGGCCTGCACATCTCGCCCTACTCCATGAGCGGCGGCGAGGGCATGGGCCACGACCCGGACCGGCCCAGGAAGCTGCTGCTGCACCGGGCCGAGATCCGCCGTATCACCGAGAGGATGAACCTCGAGGGCCTCTCGCTGATCCCCCTGCGGCTCTACTTCAAGGCCGGGCACGCCAAGGTCGAGATCGCTCTGGCCCGGGGCCGCAAGCTGCACGACAAGCGCCAGGCGCTCGCCCGTCGGGAGGCGGATCGGGAAGCCGACCGGGCCATGGCCCGCGGCCGACGGCGCTGACGGCGACGGCCCTGCTGCCCGTCAGTCGCCGCAGACGGCCGAGATGGATTCACCCACCACGGCCACGACGACGTCCATCTCGGCCTCGGTGATGGTGAACGGCGGCCCGATCAGCAGCGCATCGGGGGCGTTGCCGTCGCCCGCCGGGTAGACCCACACGCCGCGGCGCAGGGCCTCGGCCACCACCTGGTCGGCCATGCGGTCCATCGGCCCGTACGGCTCGCCGGCGGCCTTGTCGCTCACCAGCTCGATGCCGATCATGAGGCCCAGGCCACGCACCTCCCGAACGTGCGGATGCTCCTCCAGCGGGCGAAGCCGGCGCAGGAAGTCCTCGCCCTTGGTGGCGCTGGCCGCGACCAGGTCCTCCTCCTCCAGGATCGTGAGGCTGGCGATACCGGCCGCACAGGCTGCTGAATGGGCCGAGTAGGTGAAGAACATCATGCCGCCACCGGCCTCGGCGATCGGAGCGACCACCTTCTCGGAGGTGTACACGCCGCCGAGGGGCGCATAGCCGCCGGAGAGGCCCTTGCCGCCGACCATGATGTCGGGCACCACATCCCAGTGGTCCACGCCGAACTTGCGACCGGTCCGACCGAACCCTGTCATGACCTCGTCGGCGATGAGCAGGATGCCGTGGGCGTCGCAGATCGACCGCACATCTGACCACCAGTCGTCCGGTGGCAGCAGGGCGCCGGCGCTCGCGCCGATCACCGGTTCGGCGATCACAGCGGCGATCGTGTTGGGATCCTCGGATTCGATGACCTTCTCGAGGCCCTCGGCGTCGGCGACCGGCATCTTGGGGAAGTCCATGAGGACGTGCTCGAAGCCGGCTCGCCTCGAGGAGTGCCCGCTGGCAGACAGCGAAGCCAGGGTCACCCCGTGGTAGGAGGTCTCCCGCCCGATGACCTTCCAGCGTTCCGGGCTTCCGGCGGAGACGAAGTGGCTGATGGCCAGCCGTATCGCCGAGTCGACGGACTCGGACCCGCCGCTCACCAGTCCGACCCGGTTCAACTCGGGCGGCAACCACCGCTCGCGGAGCATCTCGACGAGGGTGATCCGCTCCTCGGTCACCCATGGCGGAATCACGTACGAGACCCGCCGGGTGGCATGGGCTACGGCATCGGCCACCTCGGTGCGACCGTGGCCGATGCTGATGGCCACCGCCCCTCCGCCGGCATCGATGACCTCGCGGCCGTCGGCGAAGAAGAGCGTGCAGCCCTCGGCCCTCTCGACGACGGGAGGAGCCTCGGTCGCCGGCATGAACGAATACGAGGCAGCCCGACGGTCGTCGATGCGCGGAGTCTGCCAGACGGCATGACCTGACTGCCTGCCGGACGACACGACCTGCTGGACGAGAACCCACCCGTTCGCACCTGCCGGTGGCAGGCCCGCTGGGGCGCCGGGCTGGCCGTCACAGACCTGCTGTACCCTTGACGACGCGGATCCTTGACAACCGAACACCTGATATCCGCACACGGCGGCCTCCGGGCCGCCACCCACGGGGCTGATCGGTTTCGACGCCGATGGCAGTGGGCGTGTCGTGCGACCGGAGTTGCCCAGACTCCCTAAACGGGGCACCCAAAGAGACGCCAACACGGACGATCTCGCTCTCGCCGCCTGACCTAGTCAGACGGTAGAGAGTCATCGCGACCGGTAACGGCACGCGGGGTCGGTCCACCGCAACCCGGCAACAGAAGCGGTGGAGACAGCTGGGACAGACCGCTGACGGCGTGAAAGACCGCTGACCCGGGGGAAAGACCCCGTGGCGGGGCCTCCGGGCCCGCCCGACCCGGCGGGGTGGCAGCCAGGAGCCACGTTCTCGGGAATGGTCGTAGCGCGCACGGTCACCCTTCGACGGACGGGGGTTCGATTCCCCCCAGCTCCACAAGACGAATTATCGACGAGAGGCCTGATATTTCAGGCCTCTCTGTCGTTTTGGGCCTCGGCAGCCGGCGTCCAAGTGCACAAATTGTCACAGTCGGTCTGGAAGTGCCGGTCAGGAGGTGAAGGCGCCACCGTTGAGGCCGATGGTCTGGCCGGTGACCCACCCGGCTTCGTCC
>JAKURY010000018.1 GCA_022452145.1 Acidimicrobiales bacterium
GATCTGGGGGCGTCCAGGTCCCTATGACACCTTGATGGCCGCCGGTCGACCTCCGACCCGGCACCGCTGGGAACCCGACTCGGCCGTAGCCTCTGTCCATGCCGAGCGACGGATTCCTGAAGGCGATGAACGGGGTACACAAGGGCCTGCTGAGATTCAGCGGTGGGAGACTCGGATGGACGGCGGCGGACATGCCGGTGTTGGAGTTGACCACCACCGGTCGCAGGTCGGGTCGGTCGCGGTCGGTCATGCTCACCTCACCACACCGCGACGGCGACCGGATCGTGATCGTCGCCTCCAAGGGCGGAGAGGACACGCATCCGGCCTGGTTCCTGAACCTGCGGGAGAACCCGCAGGTGGTGGTCTCCATGAAGGGCGCACCGGGCGTCCCGATGCTCGCCAGGGTCACCTCCCGGGAGGAACGGGAGCGACTCTGGCCGATCGTTGCCGAAAAGTACGCCAACTACGCCGGCTACCAGGAGAAGACCGATCGGGAGATCCCGCTGGTCCTGCTCGAACCGGCGGGCTGAGCCAGGCGTACCTGAAATCTGGAGCAGGTCAGTCCTCGTCAACCCGGCAGGCCTTGAGGATGGCCGGGGTGTTTCCATTGTCGCACCGGGTGTGACAGGCGGCCGTCGGCTGCCCGGCGCCAGCGGAGCGACGGCAGGTACCTAGGATCCGACCGATGGATGGTGCTGACAGGTTCCGGGACCGGACGGTCACCCTTGGCGGGGTGACCGGCCAGAACCTCGAGATACCAAGCGCCAACCCCGTCAACTATCACCAGGCTGTCAACGATCCCGGTGGCTGCGAGCCACTGCTGGCCGACGGCAAGCTGTTCCTGCCGCCGGCCGACGGACCCCTGCCGTTGGTGATGGTCGTGCCCGGCAGCCTGGGGGTGGGCGAGAACCACCTGGCACATGCGGAGACCCTGTTGGAGGTCGGCTACGCCGCCTTCGTGCTCGACCCGTTCGGACCCCGGTCGGTCGTGTCGACGGTCGCCAACCAGACCCACTACTCGTTCGCGGCCAGCGCCTTCGACGTGCTGGCGACACTCCGGGTCCTGGCCGACCACGACGCCATCGACGCCGACCTCATCTCCGCCCAGGGCCACAGCAGGGGAGGCTCGGCCGTGCTGACCGCCGCCGTCCGCAGCTTCGCCGACCCGATCGTGGGCGACGGCCTGGCCCTGGCCGGGGTGTACGCCGTATACCCGTGGTGTGGACACCAGTTCGCCCGGCCGGACGTCGGCACGACCCGGGTGAGGGCCATCGTCGGCGACCGGGATGACTGGCTCTCGGTCCAGCAGGTCCAGGCGCAGGTTCAGGCCATCAGGCTGGTCGGCGGCGACGCCTCGGTGCGGGTCGTGGGAGGGGCGTGGCACAGCTTCGACCGCTCCGAGGAACTACACGACATGCCGGAGGCGAGCGTCGCCCCCGGGGCTCCCACCACCTACATCGACGGCGACGGCGCCATGATCGACCCCCGAACGGGCAGGCCGGACGCCTCCATTTGCGACCTGGACATGTTCATGGTTGCCATCGACGCCGGCTTCGGCCGGTGGGGCGCCCACATCGGCAGCATCGGCGACCAGCCCGAGATCTTCAGGCAGGACATGCTGGCCTTTCACGCCTCGGTGCTGGATGGCCCTCAGGGGAAGGGGTAGGACTGTGCCCGTGACCTGGCAGGGCGACGTCGTCTCGCTGGTCGAGGCCTTCCGGAACGGTGGCCGCTCACCGGTCGACGAGGCCGAGGCGACGCTGGCCGCGATAGAGGCCAGTGACCTGAACGCCTTCTCGTTCGTCGACGCCGACGGGGTGATGGAGCGGGCCGCCACCGCCGACGTCTCGCTGCCGCTGGGCGGCGTGCCGATCGGGGTGAAGGAACTGCACCAGGTCGCAGGCTGGCCCGACACCGACGCCTCCCTGCTGTTCGCGGAGCGCTACGCCGACCACGACACCACCATGGTCGCCCGCCTCAGGGCTGCCGGCGCCAACCTCGTCGGCCTGACCACGGCCAGCGAGTTCGGCGGGCTGAACTGCTCCACCACGAAGCTGAACGGCATAACCCGCAACCCGTGGGACCGTGCCGCCACGCCGGGCGGGTCCTCGGGAGGCAGCGCTGCAGCGGTCGCCGGCGGGCTGGTGCCCATCGCCACGGGCGGTGACGGCGGCGGGTCGATCCGGATCCCGGCGGGCTTCTGCGGCCTGGTCGGGATGAAGGGGACCGCCGGGCGGATCCCCCGTGGGCCGCACACCACCATCGGCCCGATGACGGTCGTCTCAGGCTGCCTGGCCCGCTCGGTTCGCGACGCCGCCCGCTGGTACGACGTGTGCGCCGGGTTCGACCCCCGCGACCCCTACAGCCTCCCCGCCGAGAACGACTGGGAGGCGGGCCTCGACTCGACCGACCTACGCGGTCTGCGGGCCGTCATCTCGCCCGACCTGGGCTCGGCGATCATCAGCGACACCGTGCGGGCCCGGGTGCAGGAGTCAGGCGAGGCGCTGGCAGCCTCCACCGGGCTGGACCTCGTCGACGTCGAGGTGTCCCTGCCGTCGATCACCTGGGAGTGGGCCGTTGCCAACCAGGTCGGCCTGGTCCGGGAGGTAGGCGACCTGTGGCCGGACTGCGAGGAGCAGATGACGAAGTCCATGGCCTTCGGTGTCCGGATGGGCATCGAGCGGTTCGACATCGAGGTGGCAGGCCGGGTCGAGGCGGCCCGCACAGAGGCCAACCGGCGCATGGCCGACCTGTTCGACTCCGTCGACGTGGTGATCTGCGCCTCGAACCCCGACGTGGCCTTCCCGGCCGAGATCGAGTCCAACACCCGGGTGGCGGGGGAGAAGGCACCGGCCGGCAACAACGGGGCGCTCACGATTCCGGCCAACATCTCGGGCAACCCGGCTGTGTCGGTGCCAGCCGGCCTGGTGGACGGCCGACCGGTCGGAGTGCAGCTAATCGGCCGCCAGCACGCCGACCGCATGGTTCTGGACCTGGCCGCGGCATGGGAGCGACTCGCCCCCTGGCCGTTGGTGGCGCCCTGACGGGCTCTGCCGGCCGCTTACCCGGCCGGGTGACCCCCGCCTACCACCTGCACCCGTCCGGCGACCGGGTCCACCTCGACGAGGTCGCCGTCGGCGATCAGGCGCATGGCGTCCGGCGCTCCGACGACCGCCGGGATGCCGAGCTCCCGTGACAGCACCGCGGCGTGCGACATGGGCCCGCCCTCGGCGGTCACGAGCCCACCCACCAGCGTGAGGACCATGTTGTAGGCCGGTGACGTGGTGCGGGTGACCAGGATCTCGCCGGGTACCAGGCGGTCGAAGGCCTCCTCGGCGTTCTCAGCGACACGAGCCACACCGGTTATCGGAGCGCTGCCGATACCCGTCCCGACCAGGCGGGGGCCATCGACCACCGGTGCCTCCTGGTCGCCCATGCCGAGTTCGGCGATCACGGTCAGGACGAGCGACACGGTCGTGGCCAGCGGCGCCGGCAGCGCATCCAGCGGTGGCTGCGCCTCGGGCTCTCCCAGCGTCGCCGGTGGATCCAGGGCCTTCTGGTGTGCCCGGTCCGCAGCACGGGTAGCCAGGTCGCCGGCAGCGGGTTCCGACGATCCGGCGATGACAGCGGGCAGCTCGTGGCGGTCCAGCTCGAACACGTGAGAGGGATCACCCAGGCGCCCCGACGCGGCAAGGCGGCGACCGGCCTCCAGCATCGCCAGGCGCAGCAGGCCGCACGGCCACTCCGCGGTGATCGGACCGTTGTCGTCGCGCAGGTCCATGGCATCGCGCGCATCGGCCAACAGGCCGTCGAACCGGGTGCGGTCGGCATCCGGGACCTGCCCGCGGAGTGCTGTGGCAGCCCTGTCCGCGACACCGGGATCTGGGCCGGTGGGGCTGGCGTTCAGGATGCTGGCCAGGATCACATCTGGTGCCTCGCCCAGCGTCGGAGAATCCAGGTCGTAGCCGGCGTAAAGCACCGAACCGCGTAGCCGCAGGTAGGCGTGCAGCTCGTCGGCCGCTTCAGACGAGGCGGCGGCCACCTCCGCGAGGCTCGTAGGCACCACACCCGATCGGGCGACCGCAGCCCTGATCCGGGCCAGCGCTTCACGCGGCTCGACGGTCGACGGCGACGCCCCAGCCAGCGCCGTGAGCAACTCCGCGCTCGCCAGGCCCCATTCGGCACCGGCCACGAGCAGCAGGCCTATGGGCCCTAGGTCGTAGCCGTGGAGGCGGAAGTGCTCCTCGAAGCTGGAGCGGAGGTGGGCCAGGACCCTGTCGACGTGATCGGCCAGGCCCGGATCGTCCAGCGCTCCCAGGTCGACGCCCTGGAGGGCCAGGTTCCGGGCCACGAGGTCCGGTCGGATCGAGGCGTGCCACTCCTCGATGACCGCCGGAGCGGGTGACGCCTCGAGGGTCCGACTGGCGGCCCGGGTGCGACGCCGGAACTCCGGGTGCAGCCGGGAGGCGACCTTCAGGAGCACGGTGGGCGGGGCCTTGGCCGACGGCCGGTCGGCCCGGATGAGGGGTCGTAGCCGCGTGTACATGAAGCCCTCGACGAACGCCACGGACAGCGTCTCGGCCGGGATGCCCAACAGCGGCCACTGCTCCCGGTAGGCCGACTCCACCGCCTCGGGAAGCAGCCACCGCATGATCGGCGTCGTGCCACCCGTGAAGTGGGAGCGGTCCAGCTGCCAGTGCCCGGGCCCGGGCGCCACGAACTCCGCAACCATCGTCTGCCTCCTCCTGCCGACAACCTACGCGGTGAGGCCGGACGCATCCGGCCCTACCATCGTCTGCCTCCTCCTGCCGACAACCTGCGCGGTGAGGCCGGACGCATCCGGCCCTACCATCGTTGGCCTATGCGACGTCCCGCGCAGTCGACAACCGTTCGGGTACTGGTGCCGGCCCTGGCATTCGCCCTACTGGCGACGGCTTGCGGTGGCACCGACGAGGCCGCCGAGCCGACCACTACGACCGTCCTGGAACTCTTCGGCGACACGTCGACGACCACCACGATCGGAGGCCTCGTCGTCCCCGGGTGGACGCCCACCGAGCTTCCGGACCTGTGGACAGCGGTGGACGAGTGCGTGGACCTCACCGAGGTCGGCGCCGAGCCGCTGCCCGACGAGGGGCCACGGACGGTCACCGTGGAGTCGGGCGACTCCCTCGGGAAAATCGCAAAGCGCTTCGACCGCACGGTCGACCAGTTCATGCGGGCCAACGGGATCAGCGACCCGAACCTCCTGAGGGTCGGGCAGGTCCTCGTCGTCCCCCGACAGCAGGCCGAAACCGAGGTCGAGGTCACGGAGGGCCCGACCGTCCTCGTGGAGCCCGTCTACTGCGAAATCGACACCGGCGTTCCGGCATTCGGGCCCAATGGCACGCAGGTCGGCGGGCCGGGGATCATCGAGGTGTTCGCCGACTGGAAGCGCATCGAGGGCCCCCGCGAGGCCCCCAGGGTCAACGGTCGGCTCCGGGGCCTGATGATCTCGTCGGTGCGCACCTTCGTAGACGACGTGGTCCCGCTGATCGAACGGCACGGCTACCCGTGCCGGGACGGGACCAACAGCCGGTGCGTATGGCTGCAGCACCGGTGGGAGGTGCTGCTGGCCACCGACGACCACCTCAGCGTGCGTGACACCGTGCGCCGCCTTCTGCCCGGCGCCGTCGCAGTGGAGTCCGAGGTCCGGTCCGAGACGTTCGACCTCGCCACCGGGCTTCCGCTGCTGGTCGAGGACCTCTTCGAACCGGGGACCGACTGGCTTGCGGCACTGTCCACCGCCGCCGTGGAGCGCCTCGCCGACCAGCCGTGGACCGACGAACGGCGGGTCGTCGGCGCAGGACCCGAGATGGCGAACTTCGAGCGCTTCAACCTCACCCCGGGTGGCCTCGTGCTGGCCTTCGCCCCGGGGACGATCGGCGGGTCGGGCAGCCACACCGTCTCCATCACCATCCCGTACCGGGTGCTGAACGGCTACTGGCTACCTGGCGGCCCGGTGTCACGCCTGGACTGATCCGGGTGGGGCCGGATCCGAACCGCCGGTCCGGGCCCTCCTAGGCTCGCCGCATGGACCTCCACGAAGCCATGCGCACTACCTTCGCCTGCCGGGAGTTCACCGACGACCCGGTCTCCGACGAGCAACTGCACCGCATCCTGGATGCGGCCCGCTTCGCCCCCTCGGGTGGCAACCGCCAGGGCGGTCACGTGGTGGTGGTACGGGACCGCGAGCTGCGTCAGCGGCTCGGCGAACTGTGTGGCCCCACGCTCCGCCTGTACGCCGCCCAGGTCGCGGCCGGCGAGTCCCCGTACAACTCGGTGGTGCCGTCCACCGTCGACGTGGACCGGGCCCTGGACACCCCGACCGATTGGTTCGCCATGTTCGACAACCTGGGGGACGTCCCGGTGGTGCTCGTGGTCAGCGTGGACCTGGCCGTCGTGGCCTCCATGGACAAGGACCTCGACCGTGTCGGCCTCGTCACCGGCGCATCGATCTACCCCCTGGTCTGGAACATCCTGCTGGCGGCCCGTGCCGAAGGCCTGGGCGGAGTGGTGACCACGGCGGTTGTCCCGGCCGAGGACGAGGTCCGGCGCCTTCTGGACCTTCCCGACACCCACGCCGTGGCCGCCCTCATACCGCTCGGGGTGCCGGTACGGCAGCTGACCCGCCTCAAGCGTCGGCCGGTGGAGGACTTCACGACCGTCGACCGCTTCGACGGTCCGCCCCTGGCCCGCGGGGGCGCCGACGAGGGTTGACCGACCTCCTCTGGACACGACTATGGACCTCGGCCTGACCCTCCACCTGACCGACAGGTCGATTGACATCCGCGGGTTGGCGGTCGAGGCCGAGCAGCGGGGCTTCTCGTCCATCTGGATTCCCGAGCACACCCACATCCCGACCAGCCGGGCCACCCCGCCACCCGGGGGTGGCAGCGAGTTGGACGACGAGTACCCGCGTTCTCCGGATCCGTGGGTCTCGCTGGCGGCCGCCGCCGCGGTCACCGACCGGATCCGCCTGGGCTCCGGGGTGGCCCTCGTGGCCCAGCACGACCCGATAGTCCTGGCCAAGGTGGTGGCCAGCGTGGACGCCCTCTCGGCCGGTCGGGTCGCCATGGGGGTCGGCTACGGCTGGAACCGGGAGGAGATGGCCCACCACGGGGTCGAATACGCCACCCGCCGGGACCGCGTACGCGAACACGTCCTGGCGATGAAGGCCCTGTGGTCCGACGACGAGGCCGAGTTCCACGGCGACTTCGTGGACTTCTCGCCCAGCTGGTCGTGGCCCAAGCCGGTACAGCGCCCCGGCCCGCCTGTATTCGTGGGTGGGTCCGCCGGCCCACGGCTCCTGGACCACGTGGCGGAGTTTGCCGACGGTTGGCTGCCCATAGGCGGAGCCGGAATCCGAGGGGCGCTTGACGAACTCCGGAACGCCTGCGACCGCCACGGCCGCGACGCCGACGACCTGGCGATCATCCCGTTCGGCACGATCCCAGACGAGGGAAAGCTGGCCTACTACGCCGACCTCGGCATCGACGAGGCGGTCCTGCGGCTCCCGTCGGCCGGCCGCGACGACGTCCTCGCCGTCCTGGACGACTACACGCGGTTCCTCGCCTGAGGCCTGCGGTCGCTACCGTCGGTCACGCTCGGTCCGGGGCATTCAGGGGGGAGCAAACCATGGCTCACGATTTGATCATCCGCGGTGGCACGGTCGTGGACGGCACCGGCGTCCCGCCCCGGACCGCCGACGTTGCCATCGAGGGTGACCGTATTGTCGAGATTGGACGAGTCGACGGGTCGGCACTGCGCGAGGTCGACGCCGACGGACTGGTGGTGACCCCCGGCTTCGTCGACATCCACACGCATCTGGACGCCCAGCTGGCATGGGACCCGATCGGAAGTTCCGCCTGCTGGCACGGTGTCACCTCGGTGGTGCTCGGCAACTGCGGCGTCACGTTCGCGCCGGTGGCGCCGGGTGGCCGTGAGGTCCTGGCAGCGATGATGGAATCGGTCGAGGACATTCCGGCGGCGAGCATCCTCGCAGGCCTGTCTTGGAACTGGGAGTCCTACGGCGACTACCTGGAGGAGTTGGATGGCCTCCCCAAGGGTCTGAACGTGGGCGGCATGGTCGGACACTGCGCCGTCCGCCTGGCGGCCATGGGCGAGCGCGGGATGGACGAGATGCCCGCCGGGGCCGACGACATGGCCGCCATGGCGGCCATGGTCGATGAGGCGCTCTCTGCCGGAGCGCTGGGCTTCTCCACGTCGCGGACCCTTCTCCACCGTGTCCCGGACGGTCGCAACGTGCCGGGCACCTTCGCCGCCCCCGAGGAGCTGCTGGCGTTCGCCGACGTGCTGCGAGCCAGGGGCGGAATATTCGAGGCGGCACCCGCGTACATCAGGTTCGAGGGGAGTTCCGGAGATCCGGTCCGCGACGAGGTGGCGATGTACGGCGATATCAGCCGGGCAGGGGATTGCGATGTGTCGATCGGGCTCACACAGGTGGACGCGGCACCCGACCTCCACCTCAGAGTCCTGGCCGCCGTCGAGGCGGAGAACGGTGCCGGCGCCCGGATCCGCCCCCAGACCACGTCGCGCCAGGTGGGCGTACTCTTCGGGCTCACGGGGCGGACGCCGTTCGACCGTCGGGAGTCCTGGCGGGACCTGGGACACCTGCCACTGGCCGCTCGGATCGCCAGCCTGGCCGACCCGTCCTCCCGGGGGACCCTGCTGGCCGAGGCCGAGCAGTCCATAGCGTCAGGGCAGATCGATTGGACCGGGTTCTTCCCGCTTCCCGACTCGCCGGTCTCACACGACTTCGAGCCCCGCGACAGCGTGGCGGCCATCGCATCCCGGCGGGGCGTGACGGTCGCCGAGGCGTTCATCGACCTGGCTTGTGAGATGGACGGTCGGCGGATCTTCAGCTGGCCGATCCTGAACCAGGACATGGACGAGGTGCTCGGGATGTTGAACCGCGACTACGTGACCCTGGGCCTGGCCGACGCCGGTGCCCATGCCACCCAGATCATGGATGCCAGCCAGCCCACGTTCCTCCTTACCCACTGGGTCAGGGACCGTGGCGCTTTCACCCTCGAGGAGGCGGTCCGGCGGCTCACCTCCGACACGGCCGACCTGTTTGGGGTCGCGGGACGGGGACGGCTCGAGCCCGGTGCCTTCGCTGACGTCAACGTGATCGACATGGACGGCCTGGCCCTCGGATACCCGGAGATGGTTGCCGACTTCCCGGGTGGTGCCTCCCGCTGGACCCAGGGCGCCGACGGCTACCACTACACGGTGGTCAACGGCGAGGTGTTCATGGAGTCGGGTGAGCACACGGGCGTGCTCTCCGGCCAGATGGTTCGACTCTGAGGCCGCCTTGTCTGAATCGACAGACCGGCTGGACCTGACGCTGGTCGACTTCGGCCTGGGGTCGTACGTTCACGGCGTTGCGAGCCGACGCTTTCCGGTCTACACCCGGGGCAACGCCGGGGAGGTCTACCCGCAGCCGGTGTTCCCCCTGTCGGCCGGCATGGCCACCGCCTTCGGTGGGGATCCGGCCCGGGACGTCCTGTCTGCCACCGGGATGCTCACCGCCAGTGAGTCCAAGGAGGCGGGCGACGTGTTCATGGGGGTGTTCGGCGGATACATGTACCTCAACCTCTCCGTGCCCCGGGTGCTGGCCATCCGTACGCCGGGTACGACGCCGCTGGAGGCCGACGCAACCTTCCTGGGATCCGAGGCACTCGCGCCACCCCACGTCCCGTGCCGTGGGGATCGGAACCTGCGGGCGACGCTGCGCGGCCTCCGGTACGGGTGGGGGATACTTGCGACGTCGGACCTTCCCGACCTGGACGCAGGGATCCTGGAGGTGGACCGGTGGCGGGCCGGCCTGCCCGACGTGGCGACGGCCACCGACGAGGAGTTGGCCGCCGCGGCGGTCGAGGTGCTCCCCATGCTGAGCCGTCTCTTCACCGTCCACCTGGTGATCACCGGCGGTGCGGGCATCGGCTTGGACGTCCTGCGGCAGATGTGCCGGCGCCGCCTGGGCGACCCCTCCCGGGCGTTGGCCCTCCTGGGCGGCCTGGGTGGGGTGGATTCCGCCGACCCGGCCTTCGACCTCTGGGAGCTGAGCCGCATGGTGCGGTCCGACCCACGGCTCGGGGCACTTTTCGACAGCGGGGTGTCCGGCCTGGCCGGGCGGTTGGCCACCGATGCCTGGGCCGGAGACTTCCTCTCGGCCTTCGGGGCGTTCCTGGGTACCCATGGCGCCCGGGGGCCCAACGAGTGGGAGATGGCCTGCGACGTGTGGGGTACCGACCCGTCGCTGCCGCTGGCCATCATCGAACGCATGCGCCACGCCGGCGACGACCATGACCCCGAGGTCCGTGCGGCAGCCCGGGCCGCAGAGCGCGAGGCAGCCACAATCGATGTCCGACGCCGTATCCGGTCGACCGACCGGTGGATGTTCGACCGGGCGTTGCGTTGCGCTGTTCTGAACACCCGTGGACGGGAGCGTTGCAAGACGCTCATGGTGGGAGCCATCCACGATGGGCGCCTCCGAATGCGCGAGTTGGGACGACGGCTGGCCGGCCGGACGGACGACGGGCGACCTGACGACCTCTGGTACGTGACCCTCGACGAGTTCGCCGACTACCGGCGGGACCCCGGAGCCTTCGCCGGGGTGGTCGCCGAACGTCGGGCCATCCGCGACCGGCTCCTCGAACTCGAGCCGCCGTTCACTTTCGACGGTGTGCTGCCCCCGGTGGACACCTGGCGGCGCCGGGACGCCGCGACCGGGCCGGTCGCAGGTGTCGGATCGGTCCTGACAGGCCTGGCCGGTTGCCCCGGGGTGGTGCGTGGCCGGGCCCGCATCGTCGTCGACCCGTCGGAGCCGGGCGACCTGGGGCCCGGGGACGTGCTGGTGGCGCCCCTCACCGATCCCAGTTGGACGCCGTTGTTCGTGCCGGTCGAGGCGGTGGTGGTCGACGTGGGCGGCCAGATGAGCCACGCGGTGATCGTGTCGCGCGAGCTCGGCCTGCCGTGCGTGGTGGCCGTCACCGGCGCCACGGCTTCCATTCCGGACGGGGCGCTGGTCGAGGTCGACGGTGCGGCCGGCACGGTGACGGTGGTGGCCGCCCCGGGGATGGTTCGGCCGTGATGGCGGCGGGATCGTCGGCCCCGCCGGTCAGGGTCAGCCGTTGGCGGCCCTGAACGAACCCATGAAGTCGACCAGGGTCTCGACGCTGGCGACAGGCATGGCGTTGTAGACGCTGGCGCGGATCCCGCCCACGCTGCGGTGGCCCTTCAGGTTGACCATGCCGGCGTCGGCGGCCTCGGCTGCGAAGCGCTTCTCGAGGTCCTCGTTGGGCAGGCGGAACACGATGTTCATATGCGACCGGCTGGCCACGTCCACGGGGCACGTGTACCAGCCGTCGCTACCGTCGATGGCGCCGTACACCAGCGAGGCCCGTTCGGCGGCCCGGCGTTCGAATTCCACAAGGCCGCCCTCGGCCTGCATCCAGCGCAGTACCTTGCCCATCACGTAGATGGCGAACATAGGGGGCGTGTTGGCCATCGAGTCGTTCGCCTCGTGCGTGGCGTAGTCGAGGTACGAGGCGAGGTTCCGTCCGTGGCCGGACAGGCGGTCCCGCCGCACCACGACGACGGCCAGGCCGGCCGGACCAAGGTTCTTCTGGGCGCCGCCGTAGGCCAGGTCGTGGACGTCCCAGTCGATCGCCCTGCTGAGGAAGTCGGAGCTCATGTCCGACACCAGCGGCACGTCGACCGAGGGCAGGTCCGGCAGCCGGATTCCACCGATGGTCTCGTTGGTCGTCACGTGGAGGTACGTGGAATCGCCGCGTACCTCGATCTCGTCGGCGGCCGGCATGCGCATGAACGCCTCGCCGGCTCCCGACCATGCCTCGTAGACGGGGGCGACCTTCACGGCATCGCCGAGGGCCTTGCCGCCCCACGCGCCGGTGTTGAGGTAGCCGGCGGTCTGGCCCTCGGCCAGCAGGTTCATCGGGACCTGGGCGAACTGCAATGAGGCTCCACCCTGCAGGAACAGGATGGCGAAGTCGTCGGGGATGGCGGCCAGCGAGCGGAAGTCAGCGAGGGCATCCATGTGCACGGTGTCGTAGGCGGCGGCACGGTGGCTGGCCTCGATGATCGACATGCCGGTGCCGTCGAAGTCGAGGAGCTCGTCTCGTACCTCCTCGAGGACCGGAACCGGAAGGGTGCACGGGCCCGCGCAGAAGTTGTGGACACGGCTGGACGTGGTCATGGGGCTTCTCCCTCATTCGAGCCCGGGCCGGCCCTGAGCGGACGCCGGGGTCGTCGGTAGGTCGGCACATCCTACCGGAGCGCCCCTCCGGGGGTTGGCCCGTGCCGATTCCGATCTCCGTTCGGAGCCGTCCCAGGGGCACGGTCGTGGTCAGCCGGCGGTGAACTCCAGGCGCCTGAGCTGGGGCTCGACCACGGCGGCGGTCCTCGCCGCCGACTCTGCCAGCAGCGCCGGATCCACCTGCTCCGGCTCGTCGATGCCGATGGGCACGATCTCGTAGGCGTGCTCCCGGTCCACCCAGGTGGGAACGTAGCCGGCGTCCACCACCCGGGGCCCGTCGACGCCGTCGGCCACCGCGAACCAGGCGATCAGGCCGTCCTGGGTGGACGGAGGGCATGCATCGCAGGGGTTGTCCTCGTCGCCGGGCTGGTTGGTCAGGAAGTTTCCCAGGCCGATGGCCGCCGCCTTTCCGTCGCGGCGCACCACTGGCTGGACCACGTGGGTGTGGTGGCCCAGGAGCAGGTCAACGTCGGGCACCGCCAGGAGGCGTTCGACCATCACAGCCTGCCGGTCGGTCGGCTGGGAGGTGTACTCCTCGCCCCAGTGGAGGCTGACTACGACGAACTCGGCCCCAGCGGCGCTGGCCGCGGCCGCATCGGCCTCCACGACGGCCGGATCCAGGTGGCCGACCAGCCATGGCGGGTCGGTCGGCAGGTCGCGGCCGTTCATGAGGTCGGTGTAGGAGAGGTGGGCCACCCGGATGCCGCCCGGCTCGTACCAGGCGGGGCCGGCGGCCTCGGCGGTGTCGGCCATGCCGGCGGTGCCCAGGCCGACCCGCCGGAGGTGGTGGAGGGTGGCGTCCACGCTGGATCGACCGGAGTCCAGGGCGTGGTTGGACGCCAGCGAGCAACCGTCGTAGCCGGCGGCGGCGATGGCGTCGGCCAGCGACGAGGGGACCCGGAAGGTGCCGCTGAAGCTGAGGTCGTCGTCGTCCATCGAGAGTGGGCTCTCGATGTGGCAGAGGGCCAGGTCGGCGCCGGCCAGGATCGGGCGGACCCGGCGGAACATCTCCGTGTAGTCCCAGCCGTCGTCCACGTTGGCGTCGGCCCGTTCGGCGACGGCCCCGTGGCTGATGATGTCGCCGGTCGCCACGAGCGTGAAGGTCCGCATGGGATCCGGGGTAGCGGGAATCCCGGTCGTCGACGCGACGCCGGCCGTTCCCCCGGTCGTGGCGCCGGTGGTTGGGGCGGCGGCGATCGCGGTGGTCGCCGTCGGCCCGGCGGGATCCGGTCCGTCTGCCGGTGCGACCACCTCGTCGCTGCGCTGCGGGGCAGTCGGCCCGTCTCCGAGCAGGTCGTCGGCCAGCACGACCAGGATTCCGACAACCACCAGGACCTGGATGACCCAGGCGACCCGCCGTTCGGAGCGGTACATGGGATGGATGCGGTCGGTCATGTCAACTCGCTCAGGATCGGTACGCCCGGGCGGACCGATCGGTCGGTCACACCGGCTGACCGGACCACCTGGCCGCCCACCAGCACGTGGTGTACGCCGATCGACTCCAGCCATGTCTGCTCGATGGTGGACCGGTCGGAGATGGTCGCCGGGTCGAACACGGTCACGTCGGCGGCCGCCCCGGCTTGGAGGCGGCCCCTGCGGGCCATGGCCGGGCTCCGGGACTCGAGCAGTCGGGCCGGGAGGATGGTCATCTTGGCCAGCGCCTCGCTGAGCGTGATGACGCCCCTCTCCCTCGCGTAGGTGCCGAGCACCCGGCTGAAGCAGCCGGTCGACCGGGGATGGTTGTTGTGGGGCTGCTCGAGGATCGCGTCGGAGCCGACCATCACCCAGGGGGCGGCCAGCGAGGTGTCGATGTCGTCGTCTGACATGGCGAACGCCGCGACGTGCTTGTTGTCGGCCCTGGCCTGCTGCCAACCGGCGGCATCCAGACGTTCCGAGGTCCCTGCTACCTGGAGGTCTCCGTATGAGATGCCGAACTTCTCCTGGAAGTCGTTGTACCGGGCGGTCCCGGCCCTCGTGACCCAGAACGTGTAGGGGTAGGTGCAGGCCGTGATCGCCAGGCCCTCGGATCGGGCGGCATCGATCTGGGCGATGGCCTCGCCCATGCGGCCTGTGCCACCGGTCGAGTTGATGTGTTCGATGTGGACGGCACACCCGGTTCGGCTGGCGACGGCGATCGCCTCGGCGACCGCCTCCTCCTGGGTGCCGGGCGCGAGGTTCTCCGAGTAGCGCAGGTGCAGGCAGAGGGGGACGCCGTGTGCCGCAGCCAGGTCGCCGTGGCGCAGCATCTCGTCGCGGGTGAGGCCGAGGGTGTATTCGGGCTGCTGGTGGATGCCCAGGGCGCCGGCCCGCAGGTCAACGTCGGCGAGGCGCACCAAGTCGGTGATCTGCAGGTCGCTGGCGTAGTCGATGCCGACGCCGATGGCGGTGCGGTGGGTGTACTGGTCCGTGGCCCCGCCGTAGTTGACCGGCGGTCGGTGTTCCGCAGCCTCACTGAGGAAGGCGTCCATCGGATTGTCGATGCCGTGCATGCACAGGTTGGTGGTCACACCGTCGGCGATCTTGTGCCACTCGCCGTAGCCGTTCGGGGGATACGAGAGGATGTCGATGAATCCCGGAGCCACCACGAGGCCGGCGGCGTCCAGCGTCGTGGAACCCACCAGCGGATCCAGGCTGATGCGGCTGACGGTGTCGCCGTCGATGCCGACGTGGGCCACGGCGTCGAAGCCGGTCTCCGGATCTATGACCCGACCGCCGGCCACAACGACGTCGTGGACCCGGTCGTCCGGGGCCGCCACGGTCTCGTCGAGGGACGGCTGGACGTCCGGCATGCCCGTCGTCGGGGTCGGCGGCACGGTGGTGGAACGGGGGACGGCCGGCACGGTGGATGGGCCCACTGCGCCCGGGTTGCCAGGGTGTCCCGGAAGGCGCCGCAGGAAGGCGATCGACGCCGCGCCGAAGCCCACGCCCAGGACGAACCGTCGCCGCGACACAGCCGACGCCCGGAGGTCGTCGTCCAGGCCGCCCGGCACCGGGCTGTCGGAAGGGTCGTCGGCACCCTCGGTCGGATCGTCCATCGGGGCGGACGCTAGTGGTGGGGCGGTGGGCCTCGGCGCCGGGCCGACCCGGTCGGATCACCACCACTGGCTACCGTTGGTCCGTGCCCCTGGGACGATCCCGCAACGTCGCGATCCTCGCTGGATCTGCGCTGCTGCTGGGTGTTCTCGGCATCCTCGCTTCCAACACCCCCGACCGGTATGTCCAGCGTGTGGTGGGCGAGTCCCTGGCGAGGGTGGAGGCACGCCTGGTGGTCGACGCGCCCCCGCCCAGGACGCTGGACCCCTACCGGGGGCTGGGCACGTGGGTGGACTCCTACGACTTCGACCCCGCATACGTCCCCGGAGACATCACCGTGGCGCCCTCAGACCTGGCCGACATGGCCGCACACGGCGTGCGTACGGTGTTCCTGCAGTCGTCAAGGTCGGATCGTCGAGCCATCGGCCTCGTGTCGGACCCGTGGCTCCTGGCCGGGTTCCTCCTGGCCGCCGATCGGACCGGCATGGCGGTGGTCGCCTGGTACCTGCCCAAGTGGAGCGACGACGATGAGGACCTCGACCGCCTGCTGGCAATCGACCGCTTCTCGGTGCTGGGTCGCCGCTTCGACGGACTGGCCGTGGACATCGAGTGGAACCGGGACGGCCTGGGGGCCATCGAACGCTCGGACCGCCTGGTCGACCTGTCCGACCGCCTGCGGCGGACCGTGGGCGACGATCCGCTGGGGGCCATCGTGATGCCCCCGGTCATCACCGACGAGATCAACCTCGCCTACTGGCCGGGATTCCCCTGGGCGGAGGTGGCCCCGCTCTACGACGTCTGGCTCCCCATGGGCTACTGGTCGTTCCGGAGCGAGGAGCATGCCGACCCGGCGTTCTACGTCGCGCAGAACATCCGACGCCTCCGTGCCGACCTGGATGATCCGGAAGCACTGGTGCACGCCATCGGCGGCATCGGGGCGGCCGACGGTTCCGCGCTGGTCGACCCCGGCGAGCCGCTGGCCACCATCGACGACCTGGCACCGTTCGTCGGGGCGCTGGTCGCCGAGGGGGCGGTGGGCGGCTCGATCTACGACTGGGCCACCATGGGACCCCGGTCCCGCCGCCTCCTGGCAGACCTCGTCGGCGGCCTCACGGGCTGGCCTCCGGCCGGGCCGGAGGACCGCTGATCCCGAGGAGGCGCTCGCAGAGGTCGTCCAGCGACCCCTGCCCGTCGAACGCCGACACGGGTGGGCCGCCGTCCAACGCCAGCCGGGTGATGCGACGCCCGTCGCGGCCGACCATGTGGAGCATCCGTCCGCTGTGGCTCGCTCCCTGACGGGCGACGTCGACCTCCACCAGGAGCCCCACGGTCCGCCAGCAGAGCTGCACTGGTGGGGGACCGGAATCGGTGAGGTCGTGGAGGGGATGCAGCACGGGCCGGACCCTCCGGAACCTCATCACGAGGCCCACCAGCAGGGGAGGCCGGAGCGCCGGGTCGGAGAGCAGCCCGTCAAGCCGTTCGTGGAGCTGGTGGGCGGCAGTTGGCCGTATGGACGGACGCACGGCGCCTCCCAGGGTGGGTGGGTGCGGCGTCCGAGAGCCGGTCGCGAACTCGTTGCAGCCTCATCCTGCCAGCCGACGGTGACATAGCGACGACCGTCGCACCGGTGGTCCGGATCCAGGCGCAATTGGCCCGCGCGCGCGGGCCCCCTACCATGGAGGGGCGGCACCGCTCATCCGGGGTGCCGGGGCGGACCGGAGGGTAACCAGATGAAACAGCGGCGCGGCGCGACCTCCACCACTGCGTTCGGCGTCGGTCGACGTGAGAACCACGACGCCTCGGCCTTCTACGCCCGGTTTACAACCCCCGCTCTGTCCGACGACGACACGGTCGTCCGTGCCCCCGACCTGGGCGACGGTTGCCTGAACGGCGACGCCAGGGACATGCACCAGCTGCCGGACTCGTCGGTGGCCCTCGTCGTCACCTCGCCGCCCTACTTCGTGGGCAAGGACTACGAGCTGGAGATGGAACGCGACGGCGTGCCCACGTCTTACCTCGAGTACCTCGAGATGCTCCGCGACGTGTTCGCCGAGTGCGTGCGGGTCATGGAGCCCGGAGGGCGGATCGCCGTCAACGTGGCGAACCTGGGCCGCAAGCCGTACCGCAGCCTGTCGGCCGACGTCATCGGGATCCTCCAGGACGAACTGGGCCTGCTGCTGCGGGGGGAGGTGGTCTGGCAGAAGGCCGAAGGCGCCACCGGATCGGTGGCCTGGGGGTCCTTCCGGCGGGCCGCCAACCCGGTGCTGCGGGACATGACCGAGAGGGTGGTTATCGCCAGCAAGGGTCGCTTCGACCGGGCTCGCACGACGGCACAGCGCCAGGGCGACGGCCTGCCGTCGGAGAGCACCATCACCACCGACGAGTTCATGGAGGCCACCCTCGACGTGTGGCGCATAGACGCCGAACAGGCCTCCCGGGTGGGCCACCCGGCTCCCTTCCCCGTGGAGCTCCCCCGAAGGCTGATCGACCTCTACACCTATCGCGACGACCTGGTGCTGGACCCGTTCCTGGGTTCCGGCAGCACGCTTGTGGCCGCCCTCAGGGCCGGCCGCAGGGGAGTCGGGTACGACCTGGACCCCGGCTACGTGACGCTTGCCAAGCAGCGCCTCGACGACGAACGTCGACGGCTGGACGAGGTCCGCCCGGAGGCGTGGCGACGCCGCGACCTGGTCGGCACCACGATCACCCAGGGCGGCCTGTTCGACTCGGTGGACGGTCCCACCGGCGAAGGGCAGCGGGCCACCGACCACGTCCTGGACCGGGCCACGGCGGCCGGCAAGAAGGTGGCCGACATAGCCAAGGCCCTGCTTCTGGAAGCCGGCTTCGAAGTCGTGAGGTCGGGCGTGGCCCGTCGCGACCTGGGCCTGCAGTTCCCGTTCCTCGTAACCGACTCGGCCATTGGCCGCCAGTGGTACGTCGACGTTGCCGGGGCGTTCACGAACGCCCGCCCCGGCATGCGTCGGATCGACGTGCTGTGGCGCACCATCGGCAGGGCACACGTGCTGGCCAACGGCCACGCCGGCGACGACCTGCGGGACCGGCCGCGGCTCCTCATCCTCACCCCGCGCCTGCCGAGGAAGGGCGCCGAGGGAGACCGGGCGCTGAGGGCCGCCGGCGGCCACGGCTTCTTCGACGCCCTGGAGCTGTTCGACGCCGACGCGCTGGTTCGGCTCCGCCACTACGCCGAGACGTCACCGGACAGACCGTTGGCCGGGTTCTGGTCCGTCGACGAGGTCGAGGCCCGGTTCGCCTGATCCGATCAGCCGGACGGGTCAGGCTCGAAGAACACCTCGTACAGCACCGGCCACCGCTTGCCGGTGAGCAGGAACCGGCCTGAGTCGGGATCGTGGGCGATGCCGTTCAGCACGTCGTCGTCCCCGAAGCCGGAACGGTCGGCGACCATCCCGGAGGCGTCCACCACGGCGGTGACGCTGCCGGTGGCCGGGTCTATGGCCACGATCCTGTCGGTCTGCCAGACGTTGGCCCACACCGTTCCGTCGACGCACTCCAGCTCGTTGAGGCGGTCCACCGGCTCGCCGGCGAGGGCGACCTCGACCCGGCCGACACGGTGGAAATCGTCGGGATCCCGCAGCGACAGCGTCGCCGAGCCGTCGGACATGGCGAGGGTGTCGGCGTCCAGGCGGCACAGCCCCCAGCCCTGTCCGCCGTAGGCGAGGGTGCCCACGGCGTCGAACGTGTCGAGGTCCCAGACGACCGCCCGCCCGGCCTTCCAGGTGAGCTGGACGGCCCGGCCGTCGCCCAACGCGGTGAAGCCCTCCCCGAACCAGGAGTCGTCCAGCGATGCGGATCGCAGGACCCGACCGGTCGACCGGTCGACCTCGCGGATGCCGGACGCCGTGAACCGGCCGGTGGTCTCGTACAGGGAGCCGTCGACCAGCTCCAGGCCCTGGGTGAAGGCATCGGGATCGTGAGGGTGGGTGGCCACGACCCGGGGGACCAGCCGACGGACCGCCGTCGGTACGGGATCTGGTCCGTTTCCCCCGCAGGCGCCCAGCAGCAGTCCGAGGATGAGCGCCGGCCACGCCAGGTGGCCTCCTCGTCGAAGTGCCTTCTGCATGGTCGTCGGCTGCTCGTCTCGTCGCCGGGTCGGGTGGGCGGCGAGACTGCCGCACATGGCCACCCCAGCCCGTTCCGGCGATCGTAGGACGTGTACCCGGTGACAGGCTCGCCCGTCGCCGGCCGGGTGGACCGGGTCGGCCTCGGCACCACCTACCTGGACTGGGGCGGTGCAGGTCCGCCGCTCGTGCTCCTGCACCCGAACGGCTTCTGTGCGGGCCTCTACGACCCGTTGGCGCGGGGACTGGTCGACCGCTGCAGGGTGGTCGGCATCGACATGCGGGGACACGGCGCCAGTGACGACGTGGTGGATTCCGGCCTCTTAGGCAACGACGCCATTGCCCTGGACGTGCTGGCTGTCGCCGACCACCTTGGCTTCGACCGTTTCGCCCTACTCGGCGTGTCGTTCGGTGGAGCGGTGGGCATAGAGGTTGCCGTCGCAGCACCGGAGCGGGTTGCCGCCCTGGTGCTGTGCGAGGCCATCGCCATCGAGGCCCAGGCCCGTGAGCGGCAGCACTTCGGCACCGACGGAGCCGACCATCCGCTGGCGATCGGTGCCCGTCGTCGGCGCGACGTCTGGGACGACCGGGAGGCCGTGCTGGCCTCGTACGGAACGCGGCCTCCCATGGACTCCCTGGATCCCGACGCCCTGGCCGGCTACGTGCGCTGGGGGTTCCGCGACCGGGAGGACGGACGGGTCGAGCTGGCGTGCCGGCCGGAGACCGAGGCGCTCGTCTTCGGCTCGGAGCGCTGCCACGGTCCGGTCGAGGCGTTCGAGGCGCTGCAGCGGGTGACCAGCCCGGCGGCCGTGATGGCCGGCACGCACACCGACCTCGACCCGTCCTGGTTCGTCGGACAGGCTGACGTCCTGGGCGTCGGGCTCCAGCTGGTGGACGGTGGCCACTTCTGCCTGTTCGAGGACACCGATCGGGCGGTCGGGCTGGTGGACGACAACCTGCGGTCGCTCGGATACCTGACATGACCGGTACCCGACACGCCAATGCAAGAGACATCCCTGGAAGGGGGCCAGCACGATGAGCAGGCCATCCATGCACCCGGTCGACGTCGCCAACCGGGTCATCGACTCGGGACGGCCTGAGGCTCCGCACAACCGGGTCACCCACCAGCTCTCGGTGATAGACGACGACGTGGCCGTGGTGGAGTCGTTCTCCCACTGCTGGATCATCCGGACCGGTGAGGGCCTGGTCTGCTTCGACGCCGGCGGGGTGAGGCACGGGACCGACGTGGTGGCGGCCCTCCGGTCGTGGAGCGACCAGCCCATCCACAGCCTCGTCTACACCCACGGGCACCTCGACCACGTCGGGGGCAGCGGCGCCTTTCTGGCCGATGCGGCCGACCGGGGCCATGGGCGTCCGAGGTTCCTGGCGCATGAGGCGCTGCCGGCCCGCTTCGAGCGGTACCGGACCACCAACGACTGGAACCTGATCATCAACCGCCGCCAGTTCGGTGGGATACGCAACCGGCAGGACCTCGGCATCGCGGGGAATGGCCCGAGGTTCCTCCCCGACGACGTGGCGGACCCCGACGAGGTGTTCCGGGACCGGATGTCGTTCGAGGTCGGTGGGCGGACCATCCAACTCCGGCATGCCCGGGGCGAGACCGACGACCACGCCTGGGGGTGGGACGCCGAGCGGCTGACCGCATACACCGGAGACTTCACGACATGGGTGTTTCCCAACGCCGGCAACCCCCAGAAGGTGCAGCGGTACCCGATCGAGTGGGCGGCCGCCATGCGCGAGATGCTGGACCTGGGGGTGGAGCGCGTGTATCCGGCCCACGGCCTGCCGATCGTCGGCCGCCGGCGGGTCGAGCTGGTGCTGGGCGACATCGCCGAGGCCCTCGAGCACCTGGCCGGCCGGACTCTCGAACTCATGAACGAGGGTGCGACCATCGACACGATCATCCACGAGGTGCGCGTTCCCGAGCACCTGATGGAGCGTCCGTGGCTGGCACCCCAGTACGACGAGCCGGAGTTCGTGGTGCGCAACGTGTACAGGCAGTTCGGCGGTTGGTGGGACGGCAACGCGGCGAACCTGAAGCCGGCCAGGGAATCGGCGCTGGCTGCCGAGGTGGTGGCCCTCGCCGGCTCGGTGGAGGCCCTGACCGACCGGGCGAGGGAGCTGGCCGAGGCGGGTGACCTGCGCCTCGCCTGCCACCTGGTGGAGATGGCGGTGGCCGCCGAGCCCACCCACGAGGGCGCTCAGAGGGCCCGCGCCGAGGTCTACTGGCAGCGGCGTGCCGCCGAGCGGTCCCTCATGTCGAAGGGGATTTACGCCGCGGCTGCACGTGAGTCCGAGGCGGCGCTGGGCGAGGACGTCTCGGGTGACGACCTGGGACAGTCGATCAGGGGATCGCTGGGCTAGTCGAGGCTGGTCCAGGGGCTTTCCGGGCGGCTAGTCCAGCCGGATCTCCCCGTTGACCGGCAGGCAGGGCGAGGCGATGTCGACGGCGAGCAGGCCGGCGGTGGCCAGACCGGGCGCGGGATCGGTGGCGCCGATGGCCGACGCGAGGTGGGCGGCGGCACGGATGCCGACCGAGCCCTCCAGCAGGGACGTGATCACCACGTCCAGTCCGGCGCTGCGGACCAGGGCTGCCGCCCTGGCTGCCTCCGACGGCCCTCCGATGGCCGACGGCTTGAGGACCACCAGGTCGGCGGCCCCCATCTCCACGGCTCGCCTGACGTCCTCGACGGTTCGGGCCGACTCGTCTACGGCGATCGGTACCGGTGAGGCGAAGCGGACATCGGCCAGGTGCTCCAGCCCCGCGACCGGCTCCTCCACGAACTCGGGGTCGAATGCGGCCAGGCGGTCCAGGTGCCGGACCGCCTCGCCCGCCTCCCAGGCCCCGTTGGCGTCCAGCCTCAGCGTGATGTCCGGTCCGATCCGGGAGCGCACCGCCGACACCCGCTCGACATCGCCGTCGATCCCGTGGGTTCCGACCTTGACCTTGACCGTGGCGTGGCCCGCGGCCACCGCTGCGGCCACGGAGGCGGCGAGGTCCTCGACCGTGGCTCCGGTGACGAGTGCGGCGACGGACAGGCGGTCGGGGCTCGCCGGGGCGAGCAGGCGGTGGACGGTCGTTCCGGCGATCCGGGCCGCCAGGTCCAGCAGTGCGGAGTCCACGGCGGCCCTGGCGGTAACCGACGCCACGGGCCTGTCGTCGACGGCACCATCCTCGACCCAGCCACGGATGGCGGCCTCGGCCTCGTCCACGGTGTCCGGGGTGAAGCCGGCCAGGGGAGCCGCCTCGCCGACGCCCACGTAGCCGTCCTCGTCGACCAGGGTCAGCAGGACGGTCCAGCGGTCGGCGACGGAACCGTGGGCGGTGGTTATCGGGGAGTGGTAGCGCAGCAGCCGGCGTTCCACCCGGGCCTCGGCGATCCTCACCGGGTCGACGCCCTACTCCGGGTGGCCCTCACCGGCCGGACCTCCGCTCCTCGTCCAGCTGGGCCAGGAACCCGAGGATCTCGGTCGAGGTCCGGTCCAGGTTCTCGAGGTGTGCAGCGTGTCCGGCTCCGGGCACGACGGAGATGGTCGAGAGCGGGAGGCCCGCCGCCATCCGCATGGCTATGGCCCGGAACCTGGGATCCTCGTCGCCGACCACTAGCAGGGTCGGGACGTCGATTCCAGCCAGGTCGTGCCAGTAGGACGGCTGGCTGCCCGCTCCGGCACCCCGCAGGCTGCCGGCCAGCCCCTCGGGGTCGTTTTCCAGGCGCTGGGCCCGGGCCGCGGCCAGGGCGTCCGTACCGAGGCGCACCTGGGAGGCGAACAGGGGGCTGGCCATCCAGCGGTCGATGAACCACTCGAGGCCCTGCTCCAGGAGGTCGTCGGCCAGGTCGTCGTCGGAATGGTGTCGGGCCGAACGCTCGGCAGCGTCGGACAGGCCGGCCGAGGCGCCTATCAGCGACAACGACGCCACGTGGTGAGGGTGCCGGACGGCCAGGCCCAGGGCGATACGGCCACCCATGGAGTAGCCGACCACGTCCACCGGCACGTGGTCGAGTCGGTCCATCAGGCGGGCCACGGCGTCCACGGTGTGCTCGAAGCCGAAGAGGTGCGGATCCTCGGGGACACCGGTACGCCCGTGGCCGGGCAGGTCCACGGCGGCGACACGACGTACCCCGGTGAGCCTGCGCCCCAGCGGCCACATCCCGGTCGTGCTACCGGTGAAGCCGTGGAGCAGCAGCAGTGGGGGGCCGTCGCCGTCCATCTCGACGTGCAGCTCGGTGGTTCGGTGGGGAGACACGTCAGCCCCCGTCGTCGGAGAGGGCACGGGAGAGGGCACGATCGACGGCCGCGGCCGCTTCCCGGTGGAGGCCCACGTTGGTCGTCGCATCGACCACGATGTGCACCAGGTGGAGGCCCGGGTTGCCGACCACCGATCCCAGGACGGACTCCAGGTCGGCCAGGCCGGTGGGTTCGTGGAGCCGGCCGCCGGCGAGGGCCGCCACGGGGCCGAGGTCCAGCCCGTGCGGGGTGTGGAACAGCCGGTGGTGGTCGACGTGGCCGTTCTCGGCGATGGGGAGGAAGGAGAAGATGCCGCCGCCGTCGTTGTCCACGAGCACGACGGTCAGGTCCAGCCCGAGGCGTCGGATGGCCAGGAGGCCGCCGAGGTCGTGGAGAAGGGCGAGGTCACCCGTGAACAGGACGGTCGGTTCCACGGATCCGGCGGCCACGCCCAGTGCGGTGGACGCCATCCCGTCGATTCCGTTGGCCCCGCGGTTGGCGAGGATCCGGAGGGGCCGTTCGTCAGTGGGGAGGAACGCGTCGAGGTCCCGGATCGGCATCGAGCTGGCCACCACGAGGTTGGCTCCGGCGGGCAGGGTCCGGTGCAGGGCGGCCACGACAGCCGGCTCGTCGAACGGGCCGTCGGTGGCGATGGCGGCCACGGTCGACATGGCCACCGAGTCGGCCCCCGTCCATGTTGACGTCCAGGGTCCGGTCTGCTGCACCTCGGGTAGGTGTTCCACGAGCAGGGCAGCCAGCCGGCCCGGTTCGGCGGCCACCCGGTCGGTGACACGATGGGCGGGGTCCGGGAACCGACCCAGGTGGTCGACGGCGACGAGGCGGTCGGTGCCCACCCGGTCCAGCCAGAGCCGGTATCCCTTGCTGGTGGGCATGGCGCCCATCTGGACCACCAGGTCCGGACGGTGGTCGTTGGCCCAGGTCGAGCGCAGCAGGTGGTCGCCGGAGGCCAGCACCGGGGCGTCGGCGGTCTGCGGCCCGCGGCGGAGGCCCGATGCCGGATCGGCGAGGACCGGCCAGCCGGTGCGACGGGACAGCTCGGCCACGGCGGCGACCCCCCGGTCGTCCGGATCCATCGGCCCGGCTACCAGCAGGCCCCGTTCGGTTCCGAGGAGGCCGGGAAGCGGTCCCGGTTCGACCGCTGCGTGGTCCGGCGGCATGGGTAGAAGGCCGACCGGTGGCGGGTCCTGGACCGGAGGCTCGAGCGGCTCCCGGAATCCGATGTTGACGTGTACCGGGCCTGGCGCCGGCCGGGTGGCACGGACCACCGCCTGGTGGGCCAGCGAGGCGGCCTCGCCCGCCGGCCGGGTTCCGGCCACCGCCTCGGTCGTCGCCCAACGGGTGTGGGTGCCGTAGAGGTCCACCTGGTCGATGGCCTGGGGGGCGCCGATGCCCTGCAGTTCCGGGGGGCGGTCGGTTGTCAGGACTAGGAGCGGCACGCCCGAGTGGAAGGCCTCGACCACGGCGGGCAGGTAGTTGGCCGCAGCGGTCCCGGAGGTGCACAACAGGGCTACCGGCCGCCTCGATGCCCGGGCCAGGCCGAGGGCGAAGAAGCCACCGGACCGCTCGTCGAGGTGCATGGACAGCTCGAGGCCTTCGGTACGGTCGGCCGCCACGGTCATGGGCGTGGACCGCGACCCCGGCGACACGGCCACGTGCCCGATCCCGCAGGCCACCATCTGGGCGAGGAAGGCCCGGCACCAGGCCTGCATGGCCGCCGGGTCGGCGACGGGCAGCGCGCTCACCGGGGTTCCGAGGTGGCGACTACGGGGCCCAGCAGCGCCCCGAGTTTCACGTCGGTCTCCAGCAGCTCACGGGACGGGTCGGAGCCACGGACGACGCCAGCCCCAGCGTAGAGGGTGGTGTCTACGCCGGTGACCAGGGCCGATCGCAGGGCCACCCTGAACTCGCCGTCACCGGAGGAGTCCAGCCAGCCGACCGGACTCGCGAACCAGCCTCGGTCCATGCCCTCGTGGGTGGACCGGAGTTCGGCGGATCGGCCACCGGGGTGGCCGGCGACGGCCGGCGTCGGGTGCAGGGCGCCCACCACGTCGAACAGGCCGATCCCGGCTGGAAGCTCGGCGTCGATCGGGGTGTGGAGGTGCTGTATGCCGTGGAGGCGCAGCAGGGTCGGCTCGGAGGGATGGCGATCGACCACGCCGAGCAGTTCGAGCGCCCGGTCTACGGCGTCTACGACCACGGCGTGCTCGGAGCGTTCCTTGGGGCTGGTCAGGAGGCCCTGTCCGAGGGCGGCGTCGATGGCGGGATCGGCGTGCCGGGGGGCCGACCCGGCCAGTGCCGCGGTGTGCAGCCAATCGCCGTGGACGGCCGCGAGGCGTTCCGGTGTGGCGGCCACGAACGAGGCCTGGCCGATCGACACGCCGATGGTGGCACATGCCGGGTAGGTGCTCCGAAGCGTTGACAGGAGGCGGACCACGTCCGGGCGACGGTCGACGCGGATCGATCGGCACGGCACCGCCTTGACCAACTCGCCGGCCTCGATCGCCGCCAGCGCCAGGACGACGAGCTTCCGGTAGTGGGAGCGGGAGGCCTCGTCGGCCCAGTCGGCCGGGTCCACCTCGACGGGTACCGCCGGACCGGGCGCTGCCACCACGGGAGTGGGCCGGTCGTGGTCGTCGATGCGCGTCACCCAGGTGCGGTCGCCACGCCTCAGGACCTGGACGGCGGGAAGGGACAGGCGGCCGTCGCCGAACTGCTCCCAGGGTCCGGCCTGTGCCGAGTCGTCGAAGGCGAAGCCGGCGGCCAGTCGGGGGAGTGGTGAGTCGGACGGTCCGGCGACCCGGAGCCCGTCCAGGAGCCGGCCGGCCGCCCGTGCCGCCTCGTCGAAGCGGTGCGGGCCGGAGGTCATGACGGTGGCGGCGCTTCCCAGGCCGACCCATGCGACGTCGTCCTCCGGTACCTCCCAGTACCACCGCTCGTCGGTGAGTGGTGCCGTGGCCAGCCATGCCAGCGGGTCGGACGCCGGGCCGGTGCGGACTTCGGTGACGGTCGCCGACATCAGGTCGGTCGACTCGGGACGTGCCTCGCTCAGGGCCATCGGCAGATCACCTCGAGGCGGTCGGCGTGGGCGGCAGCCAGGGCGTCTGCCAGCGAGCGTCGGTCGCCGTCGGTCACCCGGCCCAGTGCCCGGTTGACCAGCGTCCGGTTGAAGTGCTGTGCGACGAGGCGGGTCACGGCGGGGAGCAGGGATCGGACCACCTCGACCAGGGCATCGTCGGAGCCGTCGGTGCCGGCCTTCACGTGGTCCTCGAACAGGGCGATGGCCCGGTCCACCACCTGGTCCACGTTGGCGCTGTGGTCGGCGGCCAGGGCCACCAACTCGTCGAGGGGTACGCCCGCCGCGCTGATGGCCAGGCCGGCCCGAACCATGGACACCGCCCCCTCGTCGAACAGCGGCGCGCCGTCCTGGCTGACCGGCTCCAGGATCCCGTTGTCGCAGAGGAGGGAGACGAGGCTCTCGGGCACGCCGGCCAGGTCGGCCACCTCGTACCGGGTGAGGCTGCGGGCCCGGGCCGCCTCGGCCAGGCGGCCCAGGTCGTCGCTCCGCGACGTGGCGTCCAGGGTGGCGATCTGGGCCAGGGAGAAGCCCTCGTCGGCCAGCTGCCGTATCTCGATCAGACGGTCCAGGTGGGCGGTGGAGTAGAGGGCCCGACGCCCGTGCCGTACCGGGGGGTCCAGGAGGCCGAGGCGTTGGTAGTAGCGGATGGTGTCGACGCCCAGTCCGCTGGTCGCCGCCACCCGGTCGACGGTGAGCAGGTCCCCCTCGGAGGAGTCGAACGCAACGGCCACCGGCTGATTGTACGAGCAATAACTCTCAGTGTCCACACTCTGACTGTCGGCCTGACCGTCGAAGGCCGACCGGTTCACCCACCCGCCGGATCGACCGCCGAACGACGCTCGGCTCGGCCAGCCGGACCCCCGTCGGGCACGGGAACCGTGCCACCATGGGCCCATGACCGGCAACCAGCCCGTTGACTACATCGCCCTCACCCGGGCGCAGTACGACGACCTCGGCTACCCGGCGTACCAGTGGGCCGAGCGACCCGACACGCCTCCCTGGACCCCACTGGCCGCGCCGCTGGCCGACTCCACGGTGGCCCTCATCGGCTCCGGCGGTGCCTACCGGAGCGGCCAGGTGGCGTTCCACTGGAAGGACGACACGGGCATCCGCCACATACCGACCTCGGAGCCGGCCACCGACATCCGGGTCACCCACTTCGCCTACGACCTGGAACCGGCCAGGGAGGATCCCAACATCGTCTTCCCGGTGGACCGCCTGCGCGAGCTCGTCGACGAGGGCGTCATCGGCGGGCTGGCTCCCACGGCCCTCGGCTGCATGGGGGGCATCTACTCGGTTCGGCGGGCCGTCGAGGAGCTGGCGCCCGTCATCGTCGACGAGGTACTGGCCATGCGCGATGCCGGCCAGGCCGACATGGTGCTCCTGGTGCCCGTCTGACCGGTATGCCACCAGACCGTGGGTCTGGTAGCCAGGGCGTTGGAGGCGGCCGGAGTGCCGACGATCTGCCTGACCGCAGCCCACAGCATCACGGCCTCGGTGAACCCGCCCCGTGCCGCCTTCGTGGACCTGCCGCTGGGCAACACCGCCGGCCGGCCCAACGACCCGGAGTTCCAGCGCGACCTCCTGAGACGTGCGTTCGCGGCAGCCGAGTCGATGGACGCGCCGGGCACCATCGCCGACCTGGGCGTCACCTGGGACGCCGACGGGTCGTGGAAGCGTTTCGCCACGTCCACCGGCCTGGGCAGCGGCGACGGCGACGACGACCGGCGCCAGCGCCTCGACACCCCGCAGTACCAGTACGAGTCGGACCGGCTGGCGGCAGGGGGCTGAGGAGGACCGTGCCGGTCGCCGAGGACCTGGTCGCCCTCATGGCGCTGGCCGACGCCGCCCGCCTGCCCATGGACGAGGTGACGCCCGAGTCCATGCGCGCTGGCTACTCGGCCCTGGCCGAACCGGGCGGTGTGGACATGGCAGAGCTCGTGGACCGGGTCATCCCGGGACCCGACGGCACCGACCTGCCGCTCCGGACCTACAGGCCCTCTGGTGTTGGGGAGCGTCCGCCGGTGGTCGTATACCTGCACGGTGGCGGGTGGACGATCGGCAGCGTCGACACCCATGACGAGCCCTGTCGGGCCCTGGCAGCCGGAACGGGCGCTGTCGTCGTTTCGGTCGACTACAGGCTTGCTCCAGAGCACCCGTTCCCGGCCGCCGTCCACGATGCCTATGCCGCCGTCTGCTTCGTCGCCGACAACGCCGATGACCTCGGCGTCGACGCCGACCGCCTGGTGGTGGCCGGCGACAGCGCCGGAGGGAACCTCTCGGCCGCCATCTCGCTGATGGCCCGGGACCGCTCGGGGCCGACCATCGCCCTTCAGGTCCTCGTCTATCCGGCCGTCGACTTCGACTACGACTCGGGTCGCTGGCCGTCGCTGCAGGAGAACGCCACCGGGTACTTCCTGCACCTGGAGACGATGCGGTGGTTCGCCGACTGCTACGGCGGCGCCGAGCGTCTGGCGGGTGATCCGTTGGCCGCGCCGATCCGGGCCGCCGACCACGCGGGCCTTCCCCCGGCCCACGTCTTCGTGGCCGGCTTCGATCCGCTGCGGGACGAGGGGCTGGCCTACGCCGAGGTGCTGCGCGACGCCGGGGTACCCGTCACCGTGTGCTGCCACGACGGCCAGGTCCACGGCTACTGGCACTTCGCACCAACCGTGGCGTCCAGCGGGGCTGCGCGGGGCCTCGACATGGAGGCGATCGCCGCCGCCATCGCTGGCCTCTAGGGCTGGCCCCTTCCCACCACCGAGGTCCTCGACCTCCCTCGGAGGTCAGGCCTCGTCGGCGAGCCGGACTGCTCCGGTGGAGACCAGCGCGGCGATCTCGCCGTCGGAGCGGCCCAGCCCTGCCAGGACCTCGCGGGTGTGCTGGCCGAGTTCCGGAGCTGTGGAGCGGGCCGCCCACGGCGTGCCGTGGAAGTCGACCGGGGTGGCGACCATGGTGGTCGTAGCCACGTCGTCAGGTACGTCGACGAGTGCCCCCGAGGAGTGGAACGCCGGATCGGCCAGCAGGTCGTCGGGCGTGTTGATCGGCGCCCAGAAGAAGTCGGGCTCACCTTCGAAGACCTCCGACCACTCGTCGAGGGTGCGGGTGGCGAATATTCCGTCGAGCATGGTGATCAGTTCGGCGGCGTTGGCAGCCCGGTTGCCCGGGCGGGCAAAGCGTTCGTCGGTCAGCCACTCCGGGTGGCCGACGGCCCGGGCCAGGGGCGGCCAGTGGCGCTCACCGTCCAGGCCCACGATCCAGAATCGGCGACCGCAGCCCGCCGTGTAGTTGTTCATGGCCGGGTTGCCCATCGTCGCCCGTACCCCCACGTCCAGCGTCGCCCCCCACATCAGGAGGATGTTCAGGTCGAAGCTGATGGTGTAGGCGCCCTGGCGCATCAGCGAGGTCTCGACGAGCTGCCCCCTGCCGGTGCGCTCCCTGTCGAACAGGGCGGCCGATATCGCAGCTGCCGCCGCCAGGCCCGTCGAGTGGTCGCCCATGCCGCCGCGCTGGAACGGCGGGTCGCCGCCGGGAACGGTCAGCAGCGAGGCCAGCCCGGCCCTGGCCCAGAAGGCACCGATGTCGTAGGCGGCCCGGTCGGCGTCCTCCCCGTCACGGCCGTAGCCGGTGATCTGGCCGTAGACCAGCCGGGGGAACCGCCCGGCCAGCGAGTCGTGGTCGAGGCCCAGGCGCCGGAGGGCGCCGACGCGGAGGTTGGTGATGAACACGTCGGCGTCGGCAAGCAGGTCCATGGCTACACCCAGGCCGTCGGCGGCTGTCAGGTCCACGGCGATGCTGCGCTTCGAGCGGTTGTCCATCTCGAAGACCGGGTTTGTGGGCAGGTCACCACCCAGGATGCGCTGGAACATCCGGCACGGATCCCCCGAGGGTGGCTCCAGCTTGACCACGTCGGCCCCCCAGTCGGCGAGGATCCCTCCGGCTGCCGGCCCGGCTACCCACACGCCGAGCTCCACCACCTTCACGCCGGCCATCGGTCCTGCCATCTGGTCGTCCTCCATCGGGCTCATGTCCGGGTCGCAACGGGGTCGCAACGGGGTCGCTGCGGGCGACGTTAGGCCCGTCGGTCCGTCGGGCCCGAACCCGACCTCGGGTACCGTCGGCGCGGTGATCCTGTTCGTCTGCACCGGCAACGTCTGCAGGTCGGCCATGGCCGAGGCGTTGCTACGGCACGGCCTGGACGGGCGGGGCCCGGACGTGGACGTGGTGGCCTCGGCGGGCACCGACTCGACCGGCGGTCCGGCTACCGACAAGGCCGTCGAGGTGCTGGCCGACCGGGGGGTCGACCTGGCGGGCCACCGCAGCAGCCAGCTGACCGCAGCGTCGATGGCCGACGCCGACCTGATCGTGGCCATGACCCGTCGCCACGAAGCCGCCGTGACGGCCCTCGACCAGGCTGCCCGGTCGCGCACCTTCCTGGCCGGCGAGGTGGCGCGCTTGGGCGGCCGGGTGGGACCCGTCGGCACCGATGGCATGGCCGCCTGGGTGCGGGCCCTCGACGGAGCCCGTGGCGGCCACTTCACGACCGGACGGGTGGCCGACGAAGTCCCCGATCCGTACGGCGAGCCGTTGGAGTCGTACCGGCGGTGTGCCGACCGCCTCGACGGCATATGCGCCACCCTGGCGAGGCTGCTGTCACCCCCGGCCTGAGCCGCTCCCGGTTACCGTCGGAGGCCATGGAGTTCACCCGGACCGCTGCCGAGCAGGCCTTCGCCGACGAGGTACGGACCTGGCTGGAGGAGCACCTCGTGGGCGCGAACGCGGACCTGCGCGGGCGGGGAGGCGTCGGCCAGGAGGACGTGGAGCCGGAACGCCTGCTGGCCTGGGAGCGTGAGCTGGCCGACGGAGGCTGGCTGGGCCTCGACTACCCCGAGCACCTGGGTGGTAGGGACGCCTCGCTCTCCGAACAGGTTGTCTTCCACCAGACCTACGTGGAGGCCCGGGCCCCCGGACGCATCCCCAACATCGGCCTGACGCTGCTGGGGCCCACCCTGGTCGCCTTCGGGACGCCGGAACTCCAGGAGCGGTTCGTCCCGCCGATCATCGCCGGAACCGAGCACTGGTGCCAGGGGTACTCGGAACCGAACGCAGGATCGGACCTGGCCAACGTGTCGACCAGGGCCCGTCTGGAAGGCGACCGGTGGCTGGTCACGGGCCAGAAGACGTGGACGTCGCTGGCCCAGCACGCCCAGTGGGCGTTCGTACTGTGCCGGACCGATCCGGCCGGCGAGCGCCACGCCGGCCTCTCCTACCTGCTGGTGCCGATGGACCAGCCGCGCGTCGAGGTGCGACCGATCGTGCAGATCACCGGCGGCTCGGAATTCAACGAGGTCTTCTTCGACGAGGCCGAGACCGACGCCGGGTTGGTCGTAGGAGGGGTGGGCAACGGCTGGGCGGTAGCGATGGGAACGCTCGGCTTCGAGCGTGGTGCGTCCACCCTCGGCCAGCAGACCGGCTACCGACGTGAGCTCGACGCCCTCCTGGGCCTGGCCCGGTCCAACGGGTCCATCGATGACCCGCCGCTCCGCCAGGACCTCATGCGCTCCTACAGCGAGTTGGAGATCCTCCGGTACAACCAGCTCCGGATGCTCACGGCGCTCGTCGCCGACGGCGTGCCGGGCCCCGAGATGTCGATCGGCAAGCTCTACTGGGCGTCGTGGCACCGCAGGCTGGGCGAGCTGGGCATGCGGGTCCGGGGAGCCAGCGCCATGGTTGGCGTGGATGCCACGCCGCCCCTGGAGGACCCGCTGGACCTCGGCTACCAGCTCGATCCGCTCCAGCGGACCTTCCTCTACAGCAGGGCACACACCATCTACGGCGGCTCAAACCAGGTGCAGCGCAACGTGATCGGCGAACGGGTCCTCGGCCTTCCCCGGGAGCCCCGATAGCGGTCATCGACCGGTCCGCCCCGTACCCTTTTCATCAAGATCGACCTACCGGAGATCCACCAGGAGTGATCCCATGACCGAGGCCTACATCGTCGAAGCAGTCCGCACCCCCACGGGCAGGCGGGGCGGTGGCCTGTCACAGGTGCACCCCGCCGACCTGGGGGCCCACGTGATCAACGAGGTCATCGCCCGCAACGACCTCGATCCCATGGCCGTCGAGGACGTGGTGTTCGGGTGCGTCGACACGCTCGGCCCACAGGCCGGGGACATCGCCCGCACGGCGTGGCTGGCCGCGGGCCTGCCGGAGGCGATCCCCGGTACCACCATCGACCGCCAGTGCGGCTCGGGCCAGCAGGCCGTCAGCTTCGCCGCCATGGGCATCATGTCCGGCCTGCAGGACCTGGTTGTGGCTGGCGGCGTGCAGAACATGAGCATGATCCCCATCGGCCTCGCCCTCGAGGCGGCCAAGCCGTTCGGACACGAGGACCCGTTCTCCGGGTCGACCGGATGGGTCGGGCGCTACGGCACCCAGGAGGTGTCGCAGTTCCGTGGTGCCGAGTTGATAGCCGAGAAGTGGGACATCAGCCGCGACGAGATGGAGGACTTCGCCTTCACGAGCCACGAGCGGGCCATCACGGCCATAGACGAGGGGCGCTTCGACCTGGAGGTCTCCCCGTTGGCCGGCGTCGAGGTGGACGAGGGCCCCCGTCGGGGCGGCAGCATCGACAAGATGGCGCAACTGCCACCCCTGGTGGAAGGGGGCCGTATCACGGCGGCCCTGGCCAGCCAGGTAAGCGACGGGGCAGCGGCCATCCTGGTTGCCTCGGAGAAGGCGATCGACGAACACGGGCTCACCCCGCGGGCCCGGATCCACCACATCAGCGTGCGTGGGGACGACCCGATCTACATGCTGACCGGCCCCATCGCAGCCACCACGTACGCGCTCGAGAAGACCGGGATGTCGATCGACGACATCGACCTCTTCGAGTGCAACGAGGCCTTCGCCCCGGTGCCGATGGCATGGATGGCCGAACACGGCGTGCCCCACGAGAAGGTCAACGTGAACGGCGGGGCGATCGCCCTGGGCCACCCGCTGGGGTGCAGCGGAGCAAAGCTCATGACCACGCTGCTCCACGAGTTGGAGCGCACCGGCGGTCGCTACGGGCTGCAGACGATGTGCGAGGGCGGCGGCCAGGCCAACGTGACGATCCTCGAGCGCCTCTGACCGGTTGGCCGCCCGGCTGCCCAGCGCCGGTGGTCGCCTCGCCCGGTCGACCGTCGGGCCGCTCAGCCCACGATCGCGTCGACCAGCCCCCAGGCCAGTGCCGTGGGTGCGTCGACCGTCATGCCGGCCAGGCACATCCGGGCCGTCCTCTGGCGACCGATCCGCCGCGGCACGCTGACCGTGCCGCCGGCACCGGGGATGAGCCCCATGGAAACCTCGGGGAGGGAGAACGTCGCCGATTCGGTGGCCTCCAGGCGTCCGGCAAACGCCGCCAGCTCGGCCCCGGCTCCGACAGCTGGACCGTGGACCCGAACGGTCAGCCGGTCGGCCAGCCGGTCCAACCAGGGTGCGGCGTTGGCCGACGACCGGATCATGTGCGCCGTGGCGGGATTTGCGACCGTGCCGAACTCGGCCGGATCGCCACCGCAGCAGAACACCGACCCAATGCCGGTCAGCAGGACCGGACGACGGTCTCCGGGAGCGGTGAGCGGCCGGAGGCCCTCCACGAGGGCGTCGCGCATGGCCGCGGAGAAGGCGTTGCGGAGCCTGGGGCGGTTCAACATCAGCGTCACGGCGTCGCCGTCGGCGTCCACGAGGACCGGTGGTTCCGGCTCATCGAGCCTGACCCTCCGCCCCCGTCCCTCCAGCCAGCGGGCGAACTCGTCGCCGGCCTGCAGCGTGCCGTAGGCCGTCGACTCCAGCAGCAGCCCGGCGGGCGTGTCGAGGCCCTCGCCGTGGCGCAGGACCTGGCAGCAGGCCAGAGCGGCCTGTGGTGTGGCAGCCACGACGTCGGCGATAGCGGCGGCATCGAGGGGATCGGCGGCCAGCACGTCGAAGGCGGGGGCGGTTCCCGGGGCGGCCAACCCGATGGAGATGACAGGCAGGCGGTCCAGCGAGGAGGCGGCCTCCGGTGGCAGTAGGTGGGCGTCGTCGACGATCAGCAGCGGCACGTCGCGCAGCGTGCCGATGTCGAGGTCGACGACCGGCGTGGTGAGGCGAGTGGACGCCTCGTCCACGGACAGCACCCGGTGCGGAATTCCGCTGGCCACCCGCCCAGTCTGGCCCGTGGCGCTGCCGCCGTCAGGCAGTGGAACGGTCGCCGAGATGGGCGAGTTCGGTCCGCAGGACCCGCCTCAGCAGCTTTCCGGTGTCGTTATAGGGGAGAGCGGCTACGAACTCGACGTGGTCCGGGGTGCGGTTGGAGCGCAGCCGGTCGCGGACGGCGTCCCGGAGTTCGTCGGCGGTGGCCGACCCCCCGGGGCGCAGCACCACCGCTGCGACGATCCGTTCGCCCCACTGCCTGTCGGGTAGACCGATGGCGGCGGCGTCTGCGACGGCCTCATGGCCCACCAGGACCTCCTCGATCTCACCCGGTGAGATGTTCTGGCCGCCCTTCACAATGACGTCGTCGATCCGACCTGTGACGTGGAGGAAGCCGTCGGCGTCCATCCACCCGCCGTCGTGGGTGGGGAACCAGCCGTCGTCGGTCAGGCGCGGCGGCGAGTCCCGGTACTCGCCGGAGACCTGCTCTCCCCGGACCCAGATCTCGCCGGACTCACCGACCGGCACCTCGTCGCCGAGGTCGTCGCGGATCGTGACCTCCATGGTTGGGAGTGGTCGCCCCACCGATCCGAGGCGTGACCGGACCGTGGGATCCTCGCTGGCCACGGCCTCCCGATGGTCGTCCGGCCCCAGGAGCGCCACCGTCGAGCTGGTCTCGGTCAGCCCGTAGGCGTTCACGAAGGCGGTGGTCGGCAGCAGCTCCAGGGCCCGCCGGATGGTCGGCAGCGGCATCCTGCCGCCACCGTAGGAGAGCGATCGCAGGGTCGGCAGCCCGGGACCGTCGGGTCCCTCGGCGTCCAGGAGCCCGACGATGCGCGTCAACATGGTCGGGACCACCATGGCGCCGGTCACCGACTCGGCACGGACGAGGGCGACCCAGTCGGCGGCGTCGAAGCTGGGGAGCTGCACGACCCGCCGGCCCGCGTAGACATTGGAGAGGATGGCCGCGATTCCAGCCACGTGGTACGGCGGCACGCTCACCAGCGCGGCGTCGTCCTCGGACGCCCCCATGAACTCCACCGATCCCAGCACGTACGACACGAGGTGCCGGTGGCGCAGCACAGCGGCCTTGGGCTGGCCGGTGGTCCCGCTGGTGAATAGCACGATGGCAGTGCCCTCGCCGGTCATGTCCCAGTCCGGGTCGGGCGCCTCCGCTCCGTCCACGAGGTCCAGCAGCCGGTGGCGCCCGATGACGTCGATCCCGTCGAGGCCGGACAGGCGGTCGGGAGCATCGGGGTCCACGACGACCACCGTTGGGGAGATCCTCGTGGCGAGCACCGCCAACTCCTCGTCGGTCATCCGGTAGTTGAGGGGCACGAAGGGCAGGTCGGCCCAGGCCGCCCCGAACAGCGAGATGGGAAGGGCGGTCGACGACAGGTCGGCCATGGCCACGTGCGTGCTGCCACCGGCCCGGAACCGTTCGGAGGCCGCACCGGCCCTGTCGAAGAGGTCCCGGTAGGTGAGGCCTCCGTCAGCCGGGCCGATGGCGACCCGGTCGCCGAATCCCTCGGCCGCCATCTCCAGCAGCATCATCAGGTTCACGTCGATGCCCGCCGTCGTCGTGGGGCCATTGGCCGACGATCAGTCGGAGGCGGGGAGGGGCTTGGCGTCCTTGAGGTCCAGGAGCATGTCACCGACTCCCAGGGAGCCATCCCCCGGCCTTGTGCACAGCACCTCGACCGTCTCGTCCGCATCCACGTAGCGCTTGCCCATCAGGGTGCCGCCCGACGCCCCTTCCGCGGGTACGCCGTCGCCTGCATCGGTTCCCGCCGGAACCACGGGTGCACCGCCACACCGGAGGTCGACCTCGCCGGCGCCCTTCACCACGATCACCTGGGTGCTGCAGACGGTGCTGGTGAACCGGCTTCCGGGCTTCAGGGCTGGCATCTGGTTGGTCTCCTGGTGGGGCGGTCCGACCCTCCCATGATCCCCCATGGCCCGTCACCGGGGCTACTCGGAGGTGGGTCACGAAGGCGGGGCCGGGACCCCTCTGGACTGGTCTGGAGGCCTCCGCCGGACGGATGGGCATCCGGTTGCTACCGTCCAGCGGGCATGGCCGGTGGCTCCGACCCAGCTCGTCTGCTGGACGATCTCATCGCCGACCGTTCGGTCGGCGCCGCCGACGCGTCGTCGGCCTGGGCCGCCTCGGGGGCGATGGCCCTCACCGGACCGGCCGACGGCCCGCCCCGTCCCGCCCCGGTCGCCCTCGTCGACGCCATGCGGCGACTCGCGGAGCGGTACGAGGCTCTGGGTGGCGATCCGACCGACGGCCCGGCGCTGCTGGGGGAGCGGGCGGCGCTGGCGGGCATGGGCCGACGCGGCGCGACCTCGGTTGGGGGCCACGCACACCTGGTGGCTGCCGGGGACGGACCGGTATGTCTGAACCTGGCCCGGTCCGACGACCTGGCTGCGCTTCCGGCGCTGCTCGGCGAGGCCGTGGATTCCACGGACTGGCCGACCGTCGAACGGATCATCGGGAATCGCCCGTCGGAGGAACTGGCCGAGCGCGCCGACCTGCTGGGCGTGCCCCTGGGGGTGCCCGGAACCGGTCCCGGACTACCGGCGGCCGTCGCCGCCGGTGGGTCTCCCTCCCGTCGGTACGAACGACCCCTGGTGGTCGAGCTGGGGTCGCTGTGGGCTGCTCCACTCTGCGGCGACCTGCTGCGTAGGGCGGGCTGCCGGGTGGTGAAGGTCGAGAGCCGGACCCGGCCCGATGGCGCCAGGCGTGGCCCCGCTGCCTTCTTCGACCTGCTGAACGGTGGCAAGGAGTCGGTCGCCGTCGACATGGCAACCACCGATGGTCGTGACGCCGCCCGCCGCCTCGTCTCGGCGGCCGATGTGGTGGTGGAGGCCAGCCGCCCCCGGGTGATGCGCCAGTGGGGAGTCGACGTCGACGCCCTGGTCGGGGCGGGCACCGTGTGGACGTCGATCACCGGCTACGGACGCACGGGACCCCGGTCGTCGGGCGTGGCGTTCGGCGATGACGCGGCGGTATCGGGGGGCCTGCTACTGGAGGACCCGCCGGGGTTCGTGGCCGACGCGGTGGCGGATCCTGCAACGGGACTGTTGGCCGCCGTCCTGACCCTTGCAGCCCTGGGGAGCGGTCGGGGTCACCTAATCGACGTGTCGTTGGCCGGTACGGCCGGGTGGCTGCTGGGCGACGGCCGGATGGTCGACGCCGCGGCCGGCGTGGAGGCGGCCCCACCCAGGACCCGGCACGCCGATGCGCCTGCCGCAGGGCTGGGTGCCGACACCGCCTCGGTGTTGGCCGGACTCGGTACCTGACACGGCATCAGATACGTGGGGCGCACTACGGTTGGCGCCGTGGCCGACGAGACCGACACCGTGGCGTCCACCGACCGATCCTCGGCTGATCGTGACCTCCGGGCATCGGATGGCCGCATTCCGGGGCGACGGGGACTCGCCACCCGACAGAAGTTGTTGGACGCCACCCTCATCGTGCTGGACAGCGTCGCCTACCGCGACCTCAAGGTCGTGGACATCGCACGTCAGGCGGGAACCTCGCCGGCCACCTTCTACCAGTACTTCCCCGACGTCGAGTCGGCGATGCTGGCCCTTGCCGGGGACCTCTCCGAAGCCTGGCACGCCGACCTCCGCAAGCTGGTCACGAACCGGGACTGGGACACCGATCCGGACGGTGCGGCCCACACCGTGGCCGACGGGATGCTGGAGTTCTGGACCCGCCACAAGCCCGTCCTGCGGGTGCTGGACCTCAGGTCGATGGAGGGCGACCTCCGCTTCCGCGAGATCCGGACCTACCTGCTGGCCGGCGCCACGGCGGCCCTCATGGACCTGGCAGCCGAGCGGGAGATTCCCGGCGATCCGATGGCCTCGGCCGGCGTGGTCGTGGGAATGCTCGCCCACGTCGCCAACCACCAGCACGGCCTGGAGCGGTGGGGTGTCTCCCACGAACTCCTGGTCGACACGGTCGCCGGGATCATCCGGCGGACGATCGTCGGCCTGGCCTGATCGGTCGGCACCGGTCCCCGTGGGTGTGGCCTGACCGGCCGAACCCACTTCCCCTGGTGTGGACTGAATGGCCGGCGCCGGTCCCCGTGGGTCGGATCGCCCCGGTGGGCCCGCCGGTAACCTCGGCCGGGTGACCTCCCGAGTTCGCTTCGCTCCGTCGCCCACCGGGTTCCTGCACGTCGGCAGCGCCCGGACGGCACTGTTCAACTGGCTGCACGCCCGTTCGGTCGGTGGCACCTTCGTGCTGCGGATCGAGGACACCGACGCCGAGAGGAACCGCAGCGACCTCACCGACAGCCTGCTGGCCGAGTTGGAGTGGCTGGGGCTGGACTGGGACGAGGGTCCGTACTTCCAGTCGGAGCGACGCGACCGCCACCGCGAGGTCGTCGAGGACCTGCTGGGGCGTGGGCTGGCCTACCTGTGCGACGCCGAGAACAGCGAGGTGCCGGGGTCGGTCCTGGCCGACGGCCTGGCCGTGCGCTTCCGGATGCCGGAGGGCGGGACCATGGCCTTCGAGGACATCGTGCGCGGCGAGGTGTCCTTCGCCACCGACGACCTCGAGGACTTCGTCATCTGGCGCTCCAACGGGTCGCCGATGTTCCTGCTGGCCAACGCGGTGGACGACGCCGACATGGGCATCACCCACGCCATCAGGGGCGAGGACCTGCTCTCCGGGGTGCCGAAGGTGCTCCTCCTGCTGGACGCCATGGGGGTACCCAGGCCCACGTACGCCCACCTTCCGCTGCTTGTCAACGAGCAGCGCAAGAAGCTCTCCAAGCGCCGCGACGACGTGTCGATAGGCGACTACCGGGAGCGCGGCTACCTGCCCGAGGCGATGGTCAACTACATGGCCCTGCTCGGCTGGGGGCCGCCGGACGACGTCGAGATCCGACCCCTGGACGAGATCGTGGACCTGTTCAGGATCCAGGACGTCAACAAGGCGGCGGCCTTCTTCGACCTCAAGAAGTTGGAGCACGTGAACGCCACCCACCTCCGGGCTCTGGACAGGGCCGACTTCATCGACCGGGTGGCACCCTGGGTGGGCGACGACGCCCCGTGGCCGTCTGAGCGGTTCGACGCCGGGCTGTTCTCGGTGATGGTCGACCTGGTCCAGGAGAAGCTCCGGACCCTCGGCGACATCACGAAGTTCGTGGATTTCCTGTTCCTCGAGGACCCGGTGGACGATCCGGAGTCCTGGGAGAAGGCCATGGTGAAGGCGCCACTGGCCGCCGAGATGCTGGACGGGGCCGCTGCCGTCCTGGCCGGCTGCGCCTGGGACACCGCCTCGCTGCTGGCCGCTGTCGGCGAGGTCGGGGAGTCCCTGGGCCTGAAGCTGGGGAAGGCCCAGGCCCCCGTGCGGGTGGCGGTGACCGGCCGGACGGTAGGCCCGCCGCTGTTCGAGACGATGGCCGAGTGCATGGACCGCGACGAGGTCCTGCGCCGTATCGCCCGGGCCAGGGCCCGCCTCTGACGCCGTTGCCGGTGCCCTGTGGCATCGCCCACGGGTCGGCGCCGACGACTGCCGCCGTTACGCTGTCCGGGCCCTCAGGGCCCACCTTCGGGGGTGGTGTAATTGGCAACACAGCTGGTTCTGGTCCAGTCGTTGGGGGTTCGAGTCCTCCCCCCCGAGCAAGAGGCGGTGTCCACCACCGTCGCTACAATGACCGCCGCTCAGGTGCTTCCGATCCCCGGATCGCCGGTGCCCGAGCGGTTCAGGCCCCGTTCGTCTAGAGGCCTAGGACGCCAGGTTCTCAACCTGGTAGCACGGGTTCGAATCCCGTACGGGGTACCACGCGGGCCGGTCCGATACAGGGCCGGCTCCGGTGCTTTTCGGGCCGGACCCTGCCGGCTGGGGTTCTTCGGGGACCTGTCGCCGGCCTGCCGGCCACGCGCTCAGTCCAGGTGCCGCAGGTGGCCGGTCTCGTTGACCGAGCGCACCGTGCGGATGCCGGTCGACGAGGCCGTCACCCGCATTATTCCGCAGTAGTCGGTCATGACCGCGAACGGGTCGTCGTGGCCGAGGAGGGCCTGCAGGTAGACGCCGGTCACCGTGGCGTGGCAGAACACGGCGACAGTTCCGCCCCGGTTGCGTTCCACGATCGAGTCGAAGGCGGAGCGGACACGGTCCCGGAAGGCCTCGTAGCCGTCGGAGAACATGGACATCGGGTCGTCAAGGAATGCCCGTAAGACCTCGTGGTCGGCGTCCATCTCCTCGGCGGGCGTGTACGAGGAACGCAGGTGGTCGGACTCCTTCAGGTCGTCGATCGTCTCCGGTGTGATGGCCAGGAGGTCGGCCAGCGGCCGGCCGGTCTGGACCGCCCTGAGCATCGTGCTCGTGACCACGTGGGACACGCCCTCGGTGGCCAGCAGGTCGGCGGTGGCCGCTGCCTGCAGGATGCCCAGGGCGGCCAGCGGCGGGTCGGCGGGTCCGTCGTCACGGGGGCCCTGGGCCTCCGGCCGGGCATGTCGGACGATTATCAGCTCCACGGGTCGGGAACCC
>JAKURY010000019.1 GCA_022452145.1 Acidimicrobiales bacterium
ATTGGGGCTGATCGCCGCCCCAGGCCCGCCGGCCAGCCGCCACGTACTCGTCAGCCCAGCTGTCCCAAACGATTCGGTTCGATGCCACATGGTCGGAGGACTCAGAACTATCCACCCCCATGAGTAGACCACAGGAACCCACCAACGGTTACCGGACGGATACGAGGCGACCGGGGCACGGAGCGGCGGTTCGAACCGGCTCGGAAACGGCGGATCGCAGGAACGAGCCCCACCACCGGGGCTGGTTCGCCCGTTCGGAGGGTCGGAGGCCGGTATGGCAGGATCGGTGGCGACCACTACGGAGAGGGAAACCCCAATGGCCACCTACGAATGCCCGTCCTGCGGCATGTCGGTCAACGCCACCTGCGGTGCCTGTGGCGCCCCGCTCGTGAACGACACCTTGGCCAAGGACGACGGCTCGACCGTCCAGGTCTCGAGGTGCCCCAACGACCACGGCAAGATCAAGTCTCCGATGTGCTGCGGCGCCGACATGTCGTGCGCCGTCAACTGACCTGACTCGATCGCCGACCGTCAGAACGTCCGGAAGACGACCACCGGAGAGAGTTGCCCGGCGTGGTCGCCCGTTTCGTAGGTGGCCACCCGGTGGACCACTGGTTCGGTGATGCGGCCCGCCGTCACGTCGTCTGCGAACCGGTCGGCAAAGCCGAGGTTGGTGAAGTAGTCGGGATTTATCCCGATTGCGAACAGGGCACCCGGTCGGGCGATGCGGTGCAGTTCGTCGAACGCCCCCGGCCCGACGTGTCCGTGGGTGAAGGTTCCGCAGCTGACCACTGCCCCGTAGCCACCGGTCGGCAGGTCCAGGGTGGCGGTCAGGTCCCCCTCGTGCAGGTGGCGGTAGACCGGGTCGCCACCCTCGTCCGACTTGGCTCGGGCCTGATCCAACATCTCGGGAGACAGGTCGAGGCCGTCGACGGTCCACGGCCCGAATGCCCGCAGCACGCCACCCACCAGGCCGGTGCCGCATCCGACGTCCAGAACAGGGCTGTCAGCGTCGATGGCAGCCCCGGCGAAGGCACCTGCCACACCCAGGTGGTACACGTACCCGTGGTCGGCTATGAAGCCCGACTCGTAGGTGGTGGCCCAGCGTGCATACAGGTCACGGCTGTCGTCCGGCGTCTCGACCGCATAGGCGGCGGCCAGGTCTAGGCCACCTTTGTCGTCGGGTCCGGTACCGCCCATGCCCGACTCTGGCACGCTTCAGGTGCCGGTGGAAGTTCGCCTATGCCACCAGGTCCGCGTCGGCGTCCGGGCCGACGGCCAGTGCGACCGGGTCCACGGCGAGCCGCTGGTTGGCGGCGATCTGACCGGCACCGTCGAGGACGATGCTCAGCACCAGGTCGGTGGAGCCCATCGCGAAGCCGGGGCCGACGAAACGTTTCACGGCCCGGTAGACGTCGTCCTGCGGATGACGGAGGTTGTGGATGGAACGTGTGCTGAATCGCATCGGGAATCCTGCCTTCATGGCACTGGTAGGTGGTTCCGGGGACTCCCGGGCCTGCTGGTTTACGTGTCTGACCTGCAGCTACGGGCATCCCTGAGGGAGCTGTCGGTCGCTGTGGCCGTGGCACCATTCTGGAGCCGGTGCAGGCGAAAGCACGGCGACTGTTGTCACACGTGACGCCTGTCGCAGGGCCGCCCCCGGGGCTACGCGTCCAGCACCACCATCCCGCCGGGAGCCGCCAGGTGGTCTGCAAGCACCTGGTCGTCGGTGGCCATCCGCCAGTCCATGAGGGACGCCGCGTACCCGGCCATCGAGGGGTGGCCAGCCAGCGGCCGACGCTCCTCAGGGTCGTCCTCGAGGTCGTAGAACAACGCCGGCCACCCGGCGAAGTGCACGTACTTTCCCGCGCGGTCCCGGTGCACCGCCAGGTTGCAGAGGTGACCCGGTAGGTCCACGGCCCCGGCAAACAGGCGGAAGTCGAACTCCCAGTGCACCGCCGACCGCCAGTCGGCAGGATCGGCCCCTTCCAGCCAGGGCCGGAGCGACCGCCCCTGGCACTGGCGTGGCACGTCGACGCCTGCCAGGTCCAGGAGCGTCGGCATGACGTCCACGTTCTCGGTGAACGCCTCGACCACCCGACCGGCGCCACCGGCTTCCGCGGACCCGCCCGTCACGGGCGGGTAGCGGACGATGAGCGGAATGTGGAACGCCTGGTCGAAGAAGCCCAGCTTGGACATGAGGCCGTGGTCGCCGAGCATCTCCCCGTGGTCCGAGGTGACGACGACGATGGTGTCGTCAGCAGCACCCGTCCATTCCAGGGCTGCGAGCAGCCGACCGACCTGGTCGTCCACCTCGGACATCATCCCGTAGTAGGTGGCACGCAGCTGGCGTAGGTCCAGCGGCTCCGACGGCGGACGGGTGTGTCGCCAGGACCGGGCGGCGGCCAGGAACGGATGCCCGTCGCCCGACTCGTCGGCTAGCGGCTCCGGAACCGATGCCGGATCCACCAGGTCGTTGTACGGCTCGGGCACCACGAACGGAGGATGCGGTCGGTAGATCGAGGCGTGTACGAACCAGGGCCGACCGTCGGCAATCAGGCCCTCCAACTCGTCGACCACCTCGCCCACCAGGAATGCCGTCTCGGTCTCGTCGGCGGCGAAGGGTGGGGGTGCCCAGGTGGCGCCGCGTCCCGGTGGAACGGCCACATCGGTCCTAGGACGCAGGAAGCGGTCACGGTCCGAGACATCGTGACCCCGGTCCTCCAGCCACCGGTACCAGGCCTCCCGGTCCTCTGGGAGGTCCAGCGCCACCCGGAATCCGGGAAGGGGTCCCTCGTAGTCCTCGAGGCGCGGATCGTCGTCGGGCACGGTGCGCGGGTCCACCGTGGTATCCGTATAGCCGAACAGCACCGGGTCGTACCCGGCTGCACGGGCCTCCAGGGCCACGTTGGTGAAGCGTGCGTCCAGCGGCGTGCCGTTCTGGACCGACCGGTGGACGTGCTGGTAGGTACCGGTCAGCAGGCTGGCCCGGCTGGGGCCACAGGGGGCGGTCTGGGCGTAGTGCGAGGTGAACCGGACGCCCTCGGAGGCGAGGCGGTCCAGGTTCGGAGTCTCCACCACCGGATGCCCGGCAGAGCCGAGACAGTCGCCGCGCCACTGGTCGAGGGTGATGAACAGGATGTTCGGACGACGCATGCCTACCCCTCCCGGGCCCGGGCTCCGTCCGGTCATCCTGCCAGCCCCCGCAACTAGTGTCCGACGATGGTCACCTTCCTCCTGGACAAGATCCCGCGCTCGGGACGCCGACTGGGACTGCTCCTGGCTTTCAGCGGGATGTTCCTGGTCTCCACCGACTCGCTGCTGATCCGGGTAGCCGAACGCGACTCGGAGGTGGACGGGTGGACCATCGCCTTCATGGTCGGCCTGTTCTCCACGCCGGTGGCCTGGTCGATCGCCATCCGGTCCCTGGGCCGGGCCACCGTCCCTACGGTCGTCCGCTGGAAGCGGACGCTGCTCCTGACCGGCATCCTGGGTGCGGTCGGTACCACGTCCTTCCTGACGGCGGTGACCCTGACCGCGGCCTCCAACGTCGTGGCCATCATCGCAGCCGCCCCCATCTTCTCGGCCGTCCTGGCGCGCATGGCCCTCCGTGAACGCACGTCGGGCCGGACCTGGCGGGCCATCGGCGCCACGGTCGTCGGCGTCACCGTCATCGTCGGCGGCTCCATGGCCGCAGGTGGCGGCAACGGGGACCTGCTCGCCCTCGTGGCCATCATCGTCTTCTCCGTCAACCTCGTGATCTGGCGTCGTCACCCCGACCTTCCCCGCACCCTGGTGGTGGCGGCCACCGCTACAGCCACCGCCCTGGCGACGGCCATCCCCGCCGACACCTCGTTGCTGGATCGACGGGCCCTGGTGGCCACACTGCTCATGGGGGGATTCTTCGGGCCCACCGCCAGGCTCTGCATGTCGACGGCCACCCGCCATGCAACGGCGGCCGAGGTCAGCCTGTTCACCCCGGTCGAGACGATCGCCGCCTCCCTCTGGGTGTGGATGTGGTTCGACGAGGTGCCCCCGACCCCGACCTTCATCGGTGGGACCATCGTGGTGGTCGCCGTGTTCTACGGTCTGACCGGACCGGCCGCCGAGGTCCAGGCGGGCCCACCGAGGTCATCGTGATCTCCCCGACCGGCGGGTTCGACCCGGTGCTCGCCCATCTGGCCGACCTGGGCGTGGACCATGAGGTCATGCCGTGCGATCCCGACCTGGCGGACACCGCCGACTTCTGCGCCGCCTACGGCATCGATCCCGAGGATTCGGCGAACGCCATCCTCGTAGCCGGGAAGCCGAGGCCCGACGAGGACCGGCCGCTGGCCCTCTGCCTGGTGCTCGCCACACACCGCCTCGACGTCAACGGCGCCGTGCGGAAACGGCTCGGAACCCGAAAGGCCTCGTTCGCCGGAGCCGAGGAGACCGCACGGATCACCGGCATGGCGATAGGTGGGGTCACGCCTTTCGGCCTACCGTCCCAACTCCCGATCTGGATCGACGCCGCCGTCATGGAGCGGGGCCGGGTCGTGGTGGGTGGTGGAAGCCGCGATCGGAAGCTCCTGCTGCCACCCGCCGGGCTCCTGAAGCTCCCCACAGCCGAGGCCGTCGACGGCCTGGCCCGACCGGCACCAGACGACGCCTGATACCCGCCCACCCGGCTTCCGCCGACTCCTGAGTCCCAGCCCGACCAGCAGGACCGCATTCAGGCGCTGCTGTGACCCGCCAGATGCTCGTCCAGGGCGTCACGTGCGCTACCGGAAGGGGCCTCGTCGACCAGGCATCGGACCGTGTCGCGGCGTCCCAGGGCAGCCAGGAGGTCGGCGGCCATGGTGTCGACCAGGCAAAGCATGTCGAGACGGGTGCCGAGGGTGAGCGGGTCGGCGATCAGGCCATCGAGGGCCGGACCACATGCGAGCTCGGCCCGCACCAACTTGATCGCTGCCGCCTCCAACTCGTCGAGGGCGTCCAGGGCTCGCAGGACCTGGGTTGCTTCGCTGTCGGTGAGCACGACCCGAGTGTGGACCGAACACACGCGCGACGCGTGGATCCCCCGACATGGTCGCTCGCCGCCGGCCGCTACCGTCCGCTGCATGGAACTCACCGACGTCCAGCAGCTCATGGAGCAGCTCTACGGAACCGCCGATCGCGAGCGCGGGGTCCCGGCCACCGTGGCCTGGCTGTGCGAGGAACTCGGCGAGCTGGCCCAGGCCGCCCGCAAGGGCACCCCGGGCGAACAACTCCACGAGTTGGGCGACGTCCTGGCGTGGCTGGCCAGCCTGGCCAACCAACTGGACCTCTCGCTCGACGAGGCGATGGCGCGCTACGTGACCGATCCGCCCTAGCGGCCGGCGGAGTGCGGGTGGCGGGCGTCACGCCCTGCGACGCAGGAGTTCCTCGGCGATCTGGATGGCATTGAGAGCCGCTCCCTTGCGGAGGTTGTCCCCGGAGAGGAACAGGGCCAGGCCGTGCTCGAGGGTCTCGTCGGTACGGATCCGACCGACGATGGTCTGGTCCACCCCGGCGGAGTCCAGCGGCGTGGGAACGTCGGCCAGCTCGACTCCCGGCGCCCCGGCCAACAGCTCGGTGGCTCGCTCGGGGCTGATAGGCCGGTCGAAGTCGGCGTGGACAACCAGTGAATGGCCGGTGAACACCGGGACCCGTACACAGGTCCCGGAGACCTTCAGGTCGGGGATCCCGAGGATCTTGCGGCTCTCGTTGCGGAGCTTCTGCTCCTCGTCGGTTTCGCCTCGACCATCGTCTACGAAAGAGCCGGCATGGGCCACCACGTTGAAGGCTATGGGTCGGGGAAACGACGACGGCTCGGGAAAGTCGACCGCCCGACCGTCGTGGGTCAGGTCCGGGGCCCCGTCCAGCACGGCGCCCACCTGGGAGGCCAGTTCCTCGACGCCGGCCAGACCGGCACCCGACACGGCCTGGTAGGTGGCGATGGTCAGCGACCGCAGGCCCGCCTCGGCGTGCAGGGGCGCCAGGACCGGCATGGCCACCATGGTGGTGCAGTTCGGGTTGGCGACGATGCCCTTCGGGATGTCGTCCAGGGCCGCCGCGTTCACCTCGGGTACCACCAGCGGGACGTCGGGGTCCATCCGCCAGCCCGAGGAGTTGTCGATGACCGTGGCACCGGCCGCGACGATCCTCGGGGAGTACTCCACAGAGGCCGTCCGACCGGCGCTGACCAGGGCGATGTCGATGCCCGACCAGTCGGCCGTGGCGGTGTCCTCCACCACCAGATCCCGACCCGCCCACCGCAGCGTGGTACCGGCCGAGCGGGCCGATGCGAAGAACCGGAGGTTCCCGACCGGGAAGGCGCGTTCGTGGAGCAGGGCCCTCATGACCACACCCACCTGACCGGTGGCGCCTACGACTGCGGTGTTCATGGGCTACAGGCTATCGACGCACCATCCGGCGCTCGCCATGGAAACAGACGGGACTGTCACCCAGCGCCTCAATCCTCGCGGACGTCGGCGAACAGGTCGGCCAGCGACTCCATCAACGGATAGCCGTGGCCGCACGAAGTGGCCACGAACGCCGAGAGGCGCCGGGCCGAGAGGTCCAACTCGGCACCGTCCACCTCCGCCGAGTCGAAGACGTAGGTGAAGACGAGGGCCTGGAGACGGGGCATGGTCACCGTCTCCGGGTCCAGCCTGTCCAGTTGGACGCCTAGGTCCGCGTAGACCCCGGTGAGCAGGCGCAGATCGGACGACATCGCCGGGGGTACACGGTTGCTGGTCCACGCCAGCAGGTTCCGCGTGGCCAACAGCAGGCCGTGGTGGCTGCGGGCGTCGAGCACCCCGTCGGCGGCCACGACGGACTCGACCTCCAGGACGATCTCGCCGGAGATGACCGCCAGGTCGTAACAGAAGCCCGGTGCTGCAGCCGGGATCGGGCCACCAGCCAGGGTGGTGGTCGATACCGGCACGGGTGCCACCGTCGTCGATACCGGCACGGGTGCCACCGTCGTCGATACCGGTACGGGAGCGACGGTCGTGGGCGCCGGCTCGGCTACCGCCCCAATGGTGGAACTCGGTGCGACATCGGCCGGCCCGACGGTGGTCGGGGTGGGAACCGTGAGCGCGGCCCCACCACATGCCACCGTCGTCGCCAGGACTGCCACCACTGCGGCCCGGCGGGCCACGACGGGGAACCGTCGTGTCAACCCCATCAGGCGGTGGCTCCGACCCCGACGAGCAGCTCGAACAAGATCGAGGAGGACTCACCGCACGTCTCCACCACGTGGGTCCGCAGCCGCCTGGTGGCGGTGTCCAGGTCGTCCTCCGACGCATCGAGCTCAGCCGATATGCGGGCCATCACACCGAGGAAGGCAAGCATGGCCTCCTCATCATCGGCATCGTCCAGGTCGAGTCGGGCGAACCCCTCGACCATCAGGTCCCCGACGCGGGCAGTGGTGTCGTGCACCAGGGCGGCGTCAGCCTGTAAGCCGACAGGGACCTCATCGACTAGCCAGGCGAAGATCTCGTTGGTGACCGCGAATACCCGGGCCAGGACCAGCGGGTCCGGTCCCCTGTCAACGTCGTCGGCCTCCAGCAGCACGGCCATCATGTCTCCGAGCCTCTGGGCCAGGCCGGCACAGACCGCCGGGGTGTCTGCGTCCGCCGCCCCGAACGCCGCCAGCGTGCTGCACCGCATCGTGTTGGCCATGATCGGCGTCCCGGCCAGCAGGTCGGAGGCCTCCTCGTCTCTGAGGGCCACGAAGCCCTCGGCGAACCGTGCCTCCAGATAGGGGGCCAGGTCAACGGGATCCACGCCCTCGAGCAGGCACGCGGCGTCGATGGGAGGGGATTCCGGATCCGCCTCGATGGCGTCCTGCAGCCCGAGGGTGACCACCTCTATGACCAGGTCACAGGCGCTCAGCGCCTGCACCGCCAGCGCGGACTGGCCCGGTCGTGGGCCGTTCCGGGTCAGGGCGATGACCTCTGCCGGTTCCAGCTCCTCGAGCAGGCGGTCGGCCACGCAGGCCAGGTCGTGGTCGGTCAGGCCGCCGAGTATGGGGGCGCCATCGGCCGCCCCGGCCACGAAGCCGGACCGGGCGGCGGCCGGCGTCACCGTGGTCGTGGCCACCTCCAGGACCGTGGTCGTCGGTACCACCGTCGCCCGCTCCGTCCCGTCGGCGGTCGACCCGCAGGCACTCAGGAGCAGGACTATCGAGAGGACCGCCAAGGTGGCGGGGCCGGCCCACGCCGGTCCGGAGAACCGCACCGTACGGGTCAGGCTTCGGCCAGGCCGAAGGCGTCGTGGAGTGCCCGGACGGCCTCCTCGACCCGGTCCCCGTCGACCATGCAGCTCACCCGAATGGCCGACGTGGAGATCATCTGGATGTTCACGCCGCACGCCGAGAGCGTTTCGAACATGGTGGCCGCCACGCCCGGATTGGTCCGCATGCCGGCACCTATCACGCTCACCCGGGCGATCGAGTCGTCGGACGACACCCCGGTGGCGCCGATCTTGGCCGCCAGCCGCTCGGCCAGATCCACGGACCGGACCAGGTCACCGTGGGGCACGGTGAACGAGATGTCGGTCACACCGTGGTCGGAAACGTTCTGCACGATCATGTCCACGTTGACGTCCAGGTCGGCCATGGCGCGGAACACGGTGGCCGCCACGCCCGGCTGGTCGGGCACGCCGGCGATCGTCATCTTGGCCTCGGTCGTGTCGTGGGTGACCGCCGAGACGATGGCCTGTTCCATATCGGTTTCCTCCTCATCGACCCACGTCCCCTCCTGCCAGGTGAACGCGGAACGGACATGCAGTCGCACACCGTGGGTACGGGCGTACTCGACGGATCGCATGGCCGGCTTTGGACACCCGGTGGCCGTCATCTCCAGCAACTCGTCGAACGAGATGCTGTGCATCCGTCGGGCTGTCGGCACCACGCGCGGATCGGTGGTGAAGACCCCGGTGACATCGGTGTAGAGCTCGCAGGCGTCGGCGCCCAGGGCGTTGGCCAGGGCCACCGCCGTGGTGTCCGAGCCGCCCCGTCCCAGGAAGGTCACGTCGTTGTTGGTCGACACGCCCTGGGACCCACCGATCACCGGAACCCGCCCGGCATCCAGCGAGGCCCGGACGCGGTCGGGGCGGACCTCCACGATCCGGGCGTTCTGGTGGCTGGTATCGGTCAGGAACCCGGCCTGGCTTCCGGTGAACGATTCGGAGTCGATGCCGATGTGGTGTAGCGCCAGGCACACCAGTGCCATGGCCTTGCGTTCGCCGGCCGTGATGAGCATGTCCATCTCGCGGCCCGGTTGGATCGCTGACACCTCGCCGGCCAGTCGCAGGAGTTCGTCGGTCTCCTTGCCCATGGCCGAAACGACGAGCACCACCTGGTTGCCGTGCCTGACGGTGCGGGCAACGTGGTCGGCCACCTCGCGCATGCGATCCGCATCCGCGACCGAGGTGCCACCGAACTTCTGGATGAGGAGGGCCACGGGACACCACGCTATCGGCGCGGCTCCGGGGCACTGTCGACGGTATTGCCGAACCACGGGCCACGGCTCTCCGGTCCTCCGCCGGGCCTCGGTAGGGTGCCGCCCCATGGCCACCAAGTCCCGTCGCCCCGCCACCCAGCCCGCCGCCTACCGGTTCTCCCCGACGACCCGCCTCGTCGCCGGGCTGCTGGCCTTCATGATGGTCGGCAGCCTGATATTCGTCGTCGTGGCCGGTTCCGGAGGGGACTCCGGCGCCCCGGCACCTACCGTCCCGGCTCCCGACGACTGCCCTGCCACGGACAAGTCGGACGCACCCCGGTTGGCGTTCGACAGCCGCCCCACGTGGTGCCTCCGATCCGGCGCCGACTACACGGCCGTGTTCGACACGACCGAGGGTGAGATCCGGGTGACCCTGGACCGCGGGCGGACCCCGGAGACCGTCAACAACTTCGTCGTCCTCACCCGGTACGGGTACTACGACGGCACCCTGCTCTTCCGCTTCGACCCGACCATCGCCATCATCCAGGGCGGCGCCCCCACGACCAACAGCTGGTCGGACCCGGGACCCGGCTACACCATCCCCGACGAGGGCGGTGAGTTCCTACCGCTGTCCGGCGGTGGCCTGCGCGGACCCTTCACCTACCGGGCCGGCGACCTGGTGATGGCCCGCTCGGCAGGGCCCAACAGTTCGGGTGCCCAGTTCTTCTTCGCCACGGGCCCGGAGGTCGCGCTCCTGGACAACCAGGGCACGTACCTGGTGCTCGGCCATGCCGACGAGGCCGGCATCGCCGTTCTGCAGGCGATGATGGGCCTCTACCGGTTGGACGACACCTCGCAGTACGGAGGTGGACCGATCCGCGAGGTCATCGTCCGGTCGGTCACCATCGAGGTCGGCTGACCCCCGGGTCGGAACCGGATCGGGAGCCGTCCGATGGCCGGGCAGAGACCCGTCGAACCACCGGCCAGCACGTGGGCGTTTCCGTCGGCCCGCTCGGCCGACGAGCACGGTGTGGTCGGCGTCGGGGCCGACGTGGATCCCGGCACCCTGCTGGCCGCCTACCGGAGCGGCATGTTCCCCATGCCGATCGAGGCCGGAGGGCCCATGGCCTGGTGGTCGCCCGATCCACGGGGCGTCCTGGCCCCCCGTGGGGTGAGGATCAGCCGGTCCCTGAGGCGTTCGATCGACCGCTATGAAATCCGGGTCGATACGGCTTTCGCCGACGTGGTGGTGGCCTGCGCCGACCCGGCCCGGGAGCGAGGATGGATCGACGAGCGGATCGCCTCGGCCTACACCGAGCTCCACCGCCTCGGCTGGGCCCATTCGGTCGAGGCCTGGGACGAGGACGGTCTGGCCGGAGGCCTCTACGGCGTGGCCATCGGCGGCCTCTTCGCCGGCGAGTCCATGTTCCACCGTCGGACCGACGCCTCCAAGGTCGCCCTCACCGGGCTCGCCGGCCTCCTGGGAGACGACGACGACCGGCTGATCGACGTGCAGTGGTGCACCCCGCACCTGGAACGCCTGGGTGCCACCGAACTCTGCCGTGCGGACTACCTGGAACGCCTCCCCGACCTGACGCTCGCAGTCGGCCCGGACTGGTCGGCCTGGTAACCGATGCCGGCGGTCAGCCCCAGAAGGTGCTGATGCCGCCGGAATGCCACCAGCGCCCGGAAAACCGCCAGGCAGTCGGGGCCGCTGGAGGCTCCAGGGCAGACGACGGCTTCGGCCACAGCGCCTCGTAGGCGACGAGGATGGCAGCCAACTCCTGCTCGGTGGCACCCTCGGCGACTATGCGGACCATCGGAATACCCGCTTCCCCTAGAGGGGCACGTTCCCGTGCTTGCGCCGGGGGGTCTCCTCGTGCTTCGAGGCCAGCATCTCCAGGCCGGCGATCAGCTTCGCCCGGGTATCGGCAGGATCGATCACGTCGTCCACGTAGCCCCGCTCTGCGGCCACGTACGGATTGGCGAATTTCTCCATGTACTCGTTGACCAGCTCGGCCCGACGGGATACCGGATCGGCCGCGTTCTGGAGTTCCCGCCGGTAGACGATCTCAACTGCGCCCTGGGGGCCCATGACCGCCAGTTCGGCCGAAGGCCACGCCAACGAGAGGTCCGATCCCACCGACTTGGAGTCCATGACGACGTAGGCCCCACCGTAGGCCTTCCGGGTGATGACCTGGATCCTGGGCACCGTCGCCTCGCAGTAGGCGTACAGCAGCTTGGCGCCGTGCCGGATGATCCCGCCGTACTCCTGGTCGACGCCGGGCAGGAAGCCGGGCACGTCGACGAAGGTGATCAGCGGCACGTTGAAGGCGTCGCAGGTGCGCACGAACCGGGCAGCCTTCTCCGCAGCACCGATGTCCAGCACCCCTGCAAAGTGCATCGGCTGGTTGCCGACCACCCCGACGCTCCGGCCGTTGAGCCGTCCGAACCCGCAGACGATGTTGGCTGCCCACGCCGAGTGGTACTCGAGGAACCCACCGTCGTCCAGAACCGTCTGGATGACCGTACGCATGTCGTAGGGGAGGTTGGCACTGTCCGGCATGAGCCCGGTGAGCTCCGGACAGAGGCGGTCCGGCGGATCGTCGGTCGCCAGGACCGGTGCCTCCTCGAGGTTGTTGGAGGGCAGGTGGGCCAGGAGGGCCTTGACCTCGTCCAGTACCTCCCTCTCGTCGTCGCAGACGAACGTGGCCACCCCCGACTTGGTGGAGTGGCTGCCGGCCCCGCCGAGCTCCTCGAGGCTGACGTCCTCGCCGGTGACCGTCTTGACCACGTCCGGTCCGGTGATGAACATATGGGACTTCTCGCGCACCATGAAGATGAAGTCGGTCATGGCCGGGCTATAAACGGCTCCGCCGGCACACGGGCCGAGAATGACGCTGATCTGGGGGATCACCCCCGACGACTGGACGTTGCGCCAGAAGATCCCCCCGTAGCCGTCGAGGCTGACCACGCCCTCCTGGATACGGGCTCCTGCACCGTCGTTGAGACCGATCATCGGGGCACCGACGCTCAGGGCGAGGTCCATGACCTTGTGGATCTTCTCGGCGAACACCTCTCCCAGGGCGCCCCCGAACACGGTGAAGTCCTGGGAGTAGACGAAGACCTTGCGACCGTCGACCGTGCCCCAGCCCGTGATGACGCCATCGGTGTAGGGCCGTTCTTCGATCCCGCTCTCATGCGCCCGGTGGCGGGCCAGCATGTCCAGCTCGTGGAACGAGCCTGGGTCCAGCAGGTGGTCGATGCGCTCCCGGGCCAGCATCTTCCCCTTGTCGTGCTGCCGTTGGACTGCCCGCTCGGTGCCGGCGTGGATCGCCGCCTCCCTGCGCTTGTGGAGTTCGTCGAGGCGTTCGTTCATCGAGTAGTCGACCATGGTGGCCACAGGGTACCGAACTGGAATCAACCGGCAGGAGTGTCTGCCCGCCGGTACCTTCCTGAGATGCCCGACGCCACCGGTGGAGCCAGACGATGCCTGGCCGTCTTCTGCGGATCGAAGGTCGGCAACGACGGTGGCGTCCACACCCTGGCCCGGGAACTGGGATCGGCCATGGCGGCCGGCGGCGTGGGGTTGGTCTACGGCGGAACGTGCATCGGCGTGATGGGCTCCCTGGCAGACGCCGTGCTGGAGGCGGGGGGAACAGCGGTCGGGGTTATACCCGTCGGCCTGTTCAGCCGGGAGGTCCCCCACGGGAACCTGACCGAACTCGTGGAGGTGCCGGACATGCATGCCCGGAAGCGGGCCATGTACGAACGTGCCGACGCCTTCTGCGCCCTGCCCGGTGGCTACGGAACTCTGGAGGAGGTGTTCGAGGCGGCCACCTGGACACAACTGGGCCTCCACGACCGCCACAAGCCGGTGGTCCTGCTGGACCACAACGGCTTCTGGTCAGGCCTCGAGGCCTTCCTGGACAGGGCAGTTTCCGACGGGTTCGTGAAGCCGGGCAACCGCGGGATCGTGTCGCGGGCGACCTCGGTTGCCGAGGCGCTGGCGATCCTCGACCGCTGACGTCGGACCACCGCCGCCGGCGGGCCTACGACGGGGTCAGCGCCGGTCGGCGGCGAGGCGTCGCGCCCGCTCGGCCAACCGGGGGGCGTCCAGGTGGGAGCACACGTCCTCCAGGTGGCGTGCCGGGCCGCTCCAGCGCAGGTCCTCCACGTCCTCCATCACCGGTGCGTCGAGGTCCAGGGTGGCCAGTCTCCGGTACAGCAGAGCCTCCTCGCGGCCGGCTGCCAGGGTGACGGCCAGATTCGTCGCACCACGGACGGCAACGTCCCATTCCCGGGCGTCGTCGGGAATGGCCTCAAGGTGTCCGTAGCGGGCCAGGACCGTAGCCGAGGACTTGGCGCCCCAGCCGGCCAGGCCCGGGATGCCGTCGGCCGTGTCGCCCACCAGCGCCAACCAGTCCGGGATGGACGTCGGCTGCACGCCGAACTTCTCCACCACACCGGCCCGGTCGTAGGTGATCTCCCGCCTGCGGTCGACCTGCACGATGCCGGCTGCGTCGTCCACCACCTGGGCAAGATCCTTGTCCGGGGTGCACACCAGTACCCGACCAACGCGCGGATCGACGGCAGCCCGGACGGCTGCGGCCCCCATCGCATCGTCGGCCTCGTGCTCGACCATTCCGAACACCGTGAACCCGGCGGCCTCCAGCGCCGCCTCCAGCAGCGGAAACTGGGCGAACAATTCCGGCGGCGTGCCCTCCCCGGTCTTGTAGCCGTCGAACAGGTCGTTGCGGAACGACTCGATCACCCGGTCGGTGGCCACCCCGACGTGGGTGGCTCCGTCCGCCAGCAGCCTGAGCATGGAACCCAGCACCCCACGGGTGGCCGCCACCTCCACGCCCTCGGCGGTGACGTGGGATGGCACGGCGAAGTGGTGGCGGAAGAGCTCGTAGGTGCCGTCCACCAGGTGGACGTCGATACCGACCATGGCGTCTCCAGGTACCCCCGGCTACTCCTGGACCAACTCGATCAGCGTTCCGAACGATCCCTTCGGGTGGACGAAGGCCACGGTCGTACCACGCGAACCGGGACGGGGGACCACGTCGATGGCCCGACCACCGGCTGCCACGATGGCCTCCAGGGCCTCGGCGCAGTCGTCGACCCGGTAGCCGACGTGGTGGATGCCTTCGCCACGCTTCTCCAGGAACCTGGTGATCGCCGAATCGGGTCGGGTCCCGGTCGTGAGCTGGATGTAGGACTCTCCGACCCTCAGCAGGGCTTCGTCGACGCCGTCCCGTTCGACGACCTCACGGTGGTGGACCTCGGCACCGAAGGCCGCCCGGTAGTAGGCGATGGCCGCCTCCAGGTCGTGGACCGCGATGGCAACGTGATCTATCTGGGTCAGCAGCACGCGGGGCTCCCGGAGGCTCGGATGGTGTCGTTCGCCGACTGGATCCACCTGGTGCCGTGGTGGTGCGGCGGTACGCGCCTGTGGACTGGGCTGTGGATAAGTGCCACTAGGGCCATGGGCGGCCCATTGCGTGCTGGTGGTCCGTTTTGTGACGGCCGAACGACGAATCGTGTCTGACTTGTCATGATCTCTTCATTGTCGTAATATGATTGCAACAGTTGGGAACCACCCCTCCACCCAACTCGGGAACGGCCCTCCGGTCCGGCGGGAGCCACCGGAGGGCGTTTCCATGCTCCGCGCCGGTCTTCCACAGGCCCGTCATCCGCCGTCGAGGCGCCGGCGACCCTCCAATGCCCGGCCCAGGGTCAGTTCGTCGGCGTACTCCAGGTCTCCACCCACCGGCAGTCCGCTGGCGATCCTTGTGACATCCATGCCCAGCGGGGCGAGAAGGCGGGCCAGGTACATCGCCGTGGCCTCGCCCTCGATGTTCGGGTTGGTAGCCAGGATCACCTCTTCCACGCCCTCCGGCTCCAAGCGGACCAGCAACTCCCTCACCCGGAGCTGGTCCGGACCGATGCCCTCAATCGGGCTGATCGCCCCTCCCAGCACGTGGTACCGGCCGCGGAACTCGCCGGTCCGCTCGACGGCCACGATGTCGCGGGGATCCTCCACCACGCACAGCACCGACGCGTCCCGACGGTCGTCGGTGCACACCGCACAGAGATCGCCCTCGGCCAGGTTGAAGCACCGATCGCAGAATCGGACCTTCGCCTTCATCTCGTCGATGGCCACCGTCAGCCGGGAGGTGTCCTCGACGGACACCTTCATGAGGTGGAAGGCCAGGCGCTGGGCGGACTTGGGCCCGATGCCCGGAAGGCGTCCCAGCTCGTCGATCACCTGCTGCACCGCGTCGGCGTACACGTCGTTCGCTCCGCCGCCCGATCAGGTCGGATCGACCAGCGAGGCGCCCGGGAACGCCTGGGTCAACTTCTCGACAGCCGAACCCTCGGCGATGTCGGCGTCCACCAGCCCGTCGAGGTCGACGGCCTCGTCGGCGACCGGGGTGGCCACCACCGGCTCCCGGACGGACTGCCGGGTGTCCCCGTCCACGATCAACCGCACGGGAACCGCTACACCGAACCGGTCTGCCAGAGCCTTCTCCAGCTCGGGTCGCATGTCCTCGCAACGCCGCATGTGGGGCTCGTTGGGAAGCGCCATGACCGCGGTGCCGTCCTCCACGGCTACGAAGCGGGCCGCGGAGAACCTGGCCCGGGCCTTCCTGCCCAGCCGGTCCAGGAGGTCGTCCCCCCATGCCAGTACGAGCTCGTCGCGGGTCAGGGTCGTGGCCGTGTCGGTCGGGGCCTGCCCGACGACCCGTGCCGTGGACCCTGCCTCCGCAGCGCCCCCACCATCGGACCCTGCTGCAGGCGGCGGCGTCGGCGCCGAAGGGGGCGACGGCTCGGCAGTAGCAGTAGCAGCGGCAGCGGCAGCGGCAGCGGCAGCGGCAGCGGCAGCGGCAGCGGCAGCGGCCAACCTGGCCCGACCCTCGGCCGCCGGACCTGTCCGGGGGGGAGGGGGCGGAGGGGGTGGGCTGCCACCGGTCCGCGGACCCGGCGGGACACCGCGCTCGGCCAGCGCCGCCTCCAACTGCTCGACCCGACGTGTCAGGGCCTCCAGGTCAGCCGGATCTCCGCTCCCGGCGGCGGCCGACGCCGTGAGCCGCACGAGGGCCACCTCCAGGTCAACCCGCGGATCGGGCGACCGTCGCATGTCGACCAGGGCGGTCCCCAGCACCTCCAGCGCCCGGGTCGTGACCGCCGGCGTGACCATCTCGGCGAAGCGCTCCGCCCGGTCCCGATCGGCGGCAGGCAACTGGGTCGGTGGTACGCCCATGGCCACCAGGAAGGCTTCCCGCAGGGCGCCCAGAAGCGCCTCACCGGTGACCCTGGGCTCCCGCCCGCGTGCGATGCCGGCGGCCAGGGCGGCCAGGGCCCGGCCCGGGTCCCGCTCGGCCAGGGCGGCCAGCAACTCGTCGGTCGAGGTCTCGTCGTCGGTGATACCACCTACCACCACCCTGTCGAGAGCCGAGAGGGCGTCCCGGGCCGACCCCCGGCCGGCCCGCACCGCATGGGTGATGCCTTCTTCGTCCACGTCCAGACCCGCCTCGGCAACGACGTCGCGCACCAGTGACTCGAGTTCCACGGCGGTCAGCAGGTTCAACTCCAGGTGCTGGGAGCGACTCCGGATGGTCTCGACCACCTTGTGTGGCTCGGTGGTGGCCAGGATGAAGATCACATGGTCCGGCGGTTCCTCCAGCGTCTTGAGCAGGGCGTTCTCGGCACCGGCGGTGAGCATGTGGACCTCGTCGAGGAGGTACACCTTGGTCCGGCCCGGGGTGCCCAGGGCGACCCTGGCGAGCAGGTCGCGCATGTCGTCGACCTTGTTGTTGGACGCCGCGTCCAGCTCGTGCAGGTCGAACGAGGTACCGGCATCGATGGACACGCAGGACTCACACGTCCCGCACGGTTCACCGTCGACCACGTCCGTGCAGTTCAGCGCCTTGGCCAGGACCCGCGCGGCCGTAGTCTTGCCGGTTCCACGGGGGCCGCTGAGCAGGTAGGCGTGGAGTACCCGGTCCTCCCGCACGGCATTCCGGAGGGCGGCTACCACGTGCTCCTGTCCCCGGATCTCCGAGAATCGCCGGGGCCTGAAGCGCCGGTAGAGCGACGTGTACTCCATGCGCCGACCCTACTGCGGCACCGCAACAGGGACCGCTGGCCAAGTACCGGTGATCGGCGGAGGGAGTGGGATTCGAACCCACGGTGACGGTGAAGCCACACACGCGTTCCAGGCGTGCCGAATCGTCCGCTCTCGCATCCCTCCGGGACCCGACGCTGGGCCGGGATCCGGGCGACAAGGATATCGAAACCCATGATGGGATCCGGGCGGTACAGGTATCGTTGAGGTGCATCCGTCTTGGAGTGTGGCGGTCGGGTCCTGTGCGACCGGGGCCCGTGAACCGAGTCAGGGCCGGAAGGCAGCAGCTCTCAGCGGAACCCCCGGAGTGCCGCAGACCACCTGGCCGCCACGCTCGAGGACGGGTGCCACCGCGCCCGCCCCTATCGTCGCCCACGTGGAACACGGTGGAACAAAGTCGGTTGACGATCCGGACCCAACCGACCATGGCCTGATGGGCGCGGCCCTGGCCGAGGCCGCTCTCGGGGCGGCGGTAGGCGAGGTACCGGTTGGCGCCGTGGTGGCCGTCGGCGATCGGATCGTGGCCCGGAGGCACAACGAGCGCGAGGCCACCGGCGACCCCACCGCCCATGCCGAGGTCCTGGCGCTGCGCGACGCCGCCACGGCGCTGGGACGGTGGCGCCTCGACGACGCCGTCCTGGTCGTGACCCTGGAGCCCTGCCCTATGTGCGCCGGAGCGGCCTGGGCGGCCCGCATCGGCCGCCTCGTCTGGGGAGCACCCAACCCGGACGCGGGGTCCGTCGGCTCCCTCTACAACCTGGGATCCGACCCCCGTCTGAACCACGAATACCCGGCGACCGGCGGTATCCGCTCCGAGGAGAGTGCGGACCTGCTCACCGCGTTCTTCGCCCGCCACCGCTGATTGGCGGCCGATCGGTCCGGTTGGTCGCCCGTCGGCACCTCAGTAACCTCGTCAGCGGAAGGTTGCCAGAGCGGACGAATGGGGCGGCCTCGAAAGCCGTTGTGGCCTCCGGGTCACCGTGGGTTCAAATCCCACACCTTCCGCCATCAGTGACCGGGTCCCGGACCCGGTCACTGCCGCGCTCAACCGACGTCGGTGGGATCGGAGATGGCACGCCAGAACCCGATCTCGTGGTCCCACTCGGCCAGACTGAGGGTGTCGCGGGCGTCGTACTTACCGGGACCCAGCGAGTTGTACAGCTGGCCCGATATCGAGAACGAACCGAGACCATCCACAGCAGCAGCAAACGATTCGTTGGTCAGATCGGGACCGGCCGCCGTGGCGATCTGCCGGAACAACTCGAACAACCTGCAGGAACTCTGGGTGGCCGACCAGTAGTTGGGCTCACCCTCCTCCAGCAACTCAACCGATCGCACCTCGAGGCCCAGGCCCGCCTCGATGACGTCCAGGCAGTCGGCCATGGCCGGATCGGTTGACGAGACGAACGACCGGTTGGTGAGCAGGGTGCCGGCACCATCGATGCCCTGCGGGGGATCCGTCTTCCAGCGGTTGGTGGAATCGCCGTTCAGGATGAGCACGACGAACTCGTCACCAAGGTCAAACAGGACCTCCTGGGCGTAAGCGGCCTCTCCGATGAAGAACACCGTGGACACGTCCTCCACCCGGGCCCGCTCCAGGAGCACCTCCATGTGGGTGATCGTGGCCACCTCATCGCCGGTGTTCGGGTTGTACACGGCGACAGCGACCGTCACACCCGCTTCCTCGAGCGCCGCCCTGGTGTCGGCGATGGTCGGCTCGTAGTCGCCGTTCGCCCCGTAGAGCATGAAGGTGCCCAGGTCGGCCAGTCGTCCGGTCTCCCGCAGCAGGTTCACGAAGGCCCTGCCACGTCGACCCAGGCTGATGTCATCGCTGATCCAGGTGGCGGTCACCCTTTCGAGCTGTTCAGGGGTGGGCTTGCCCCCCACGAGGATCGTGTCGTAGAGGCCACCGAAGCACTCGTTGACGCCCTCGGCTCCGGGGCCGGCGAAGCCGTTCAGCACGGCGAACACCTGGTGGTCCTCAGCCATCTCCACACACACCGCCTCGGCCGTGGTGGCACCGACCGGGAGGAAGGTCCCGTGGACGACCTCGACCATCCGACCGAGCACCCCTCCGGTGGCGTTGATGTGGGCGACGTAGGCGTCCACCGCGCCCTGGTAGTTGGCATAGGTGAGGTTGAACCCGTACGTCTCGTTGAACTTCTCGAAGTCGATGGACGTGAAGCCGATTCTGATGGTCGCCGACGTGACGCCCCGGAAGGAGTCGGTAAGGACTATTGGAGCCGCCGTGGTCGTGGTCTCAGGCGGTTCCTCGGTGGTCGTCGTGGTGGTTGCCTCGACCGACACCTCGACAGTCGTGGTGGATGCCTCTACCGGCGGCCCAGTGGTCGTGGTGGATGCCTCTACCGGCGTCCCGGTGGTCGTGGTGGATGCCTCTACCGCCTCGTCAGCCGACGGTGTCGTCGGAGCCACCGCCTCCGCCGATGTGGTCGGCACCGTTCCCAGGGTGGTGTCGACCGGCACCCCCACCAACGCCGACGGTGACGAACCGCCGCCACAGCCACCGGCCACCAGCGCCAGGGCCAGGGCCACCCCGAGCCGGACCAGGCGTCGCACCGATCCACTCATCCCAGCTCCCCCCTCCGGCCGCTCCATGGACCAGATGGACTCGCTAGACGGTAGACGCGATCCGGGCGATCGGTCACCACCCGACCAGGACCGCCCTGCTGGCCTCCACGATGCGGCGGGCCATCGGGCCCATGCCCAGCGCGGTCAACCCGGTGTTGAATACCTCGGGCGCAACCACCGGATCTGCGGAGATGTCCCGCAACAACCCGAACAGGTGGTCGTGGTCAACCACGCCCTCGCCGGGCAGGGGGCGGTCGGCCAGGCACTCGGCCATCGGATCATCCCAGGGCTCGGCTCCGGCGTCGCACAACTGGAACACCCGGATGGCCTCGCCGGGCATGGAGGCCAGGGTCTCGGCGTGGCGTCCGTACGGGCCACCAGGTTGGCGGTGCCAGTGCCAGGAGTCGAGCAGCACCCCCACGTTCGGCTGCCCGGTACGCCGAAGGATCTCCCAGCAGGTCGTGATGTCCGGGATTCCGGACCACGGTAAGAACTCCACGCAGATGGCCACGTCGACCTCCGCGGCCCGATCGGCCACCGCTGCGAGGTTGGCAACCGTCGCCTCCATGGACACGAGCTCGGGCTGTAGTACCACAGCGGCGAGGTTCGGCGACCCGTGGGCCGCAGCGATGTCGATCGAGTCCAGTGAATCCTCGACGGCCACTGCCGGACTGGTTGCGTTGGCCCAGCCGTAGATGGCTTCGACGCAGGCGACCCGTAGGCCGGCCGCCGAGAGTCGGGCCCTGATGCCGGCTGAGGTCCATCCCCGCGCCTTCAGGAGGACCTCGTGGAGGGTCCAGAAGGAGATACCGACAGCGCCGGCGGCAACGGTCGCCTCCACGTACTCCTCGAAGCCGGCTCCGTCCAGGTCGAACGTGTCGGGTAGGAGGGTGCTGGGACAGAGGAACAGGTCGTCTCGCCTACGGCGCTCAACGGTCACGCCGGGGTTCCCGGCACGAGGGCCGGCTCCAGGCGGGCCAGGAGGGCGGCTACCAGGTGGTCGACTGTGGATTCCGGAGCGGGTTCCAAGGTCAGACGACCATCCCGCCATAGGGTGGCGAACCCCCAGACGAGGGACAGTTGCAGCCGCGTCCAGTGGACCCTCGCGTCGGCGTCCAGGCCCATCATCTCCAGGACAGTCTGGAGCGGGCTGCCGACGCGTTCCACCGCTGCCAGCAGGTCGGGGTCACTACCGGGAGGGTGGATGGCGGCGCTGAAGCGCCCCGGCCACGCCATGGCGAAGCCCAGGTGGGCCCGGACTACGGCGTCGACGGCGTCGCGACCCGACCGTCCCACGGCTGCTCCGATCACCGCATCGCCCAGGTCGGCCAGCGACCGGAGGGCCAGGAGCCGACGGAGCCCCTCCACGCCGTCCACGTGGGCGTAGAGCGACTGTGACCTGATGCCCAGTCGGGCCGCCACCATCACCGGTCCCACCCCGTCGACGTTTCCGATCTCGTCGAGGACCTCCAGAGCGGCACGGCCCACCTGGTCGGCGGTCACCCCTCGTCGTGCGGCCATCACCCCTCCGTGCGTTCCTTGCAAACCTAGTCGAACTAGGGCAGGCTTATGTCTGATGACTGTAGACACTGCTGGCCCCAGAACGGCCCTCCTCGAGGTGGACGACGACGCCGACCTGATCGAGGTGCTCTCCTCCCACGGTTGGGGCGACGGCCTGCCGCTGGTCGCCCCCACCCCCGGACGGGTCGAGGCGATGCTCGCAGGTTGTGCCGGCGCCGACCCCGACGAGGTCATCGCCGTGCTCCCTCCCCGGTTCGGCGAGGCCACCAGGCTGGCCATCGCCGTGAACGCCGTGATGGCCGGCTGCCTGCCCGACCACCTCCCGGTCCTGGTGTCGGCCGTGCGTGCGCTGGCCCACCCCGAGTTGAACCTCCGTGGCGTAAACGCAACCACCCACTGCGTCGCCCCTCTGCTCGTCGTCCATGGAGAGGTGGCCCGCAGCGGCGGCTACAACAGCGGCCCGGGTGCCTTCGGACCCGGTAATCGGGCCAATGCCACCACCGGTCGGGCCCTCCTCCTGGTACTCCTGCACGTGGCCGGTGCCACGCCGGGTGACGGGGACGCCTCGACCCAGGGTGGGCCGGGCAAGTACGGCTTCTGCGTGGCCGAGAACCTGGATGCCTCACCGTGGGCCGGCTACGCGGCTTCCATCGGCGTGGACGCCCCATCAGCGGTGACCGTCCACTGTGGCGAGGCACCACACAACGTGCACGACATGGAGTCGTCGGACCCGGCACGGATCCTGGACAAGGTGGCCTCGGCGATGGCCACCACCGCCCAGAACAACGCCTGTATCAGCCAGGGCGAGTACGTGGTGGCACTCTGCCCGGAACACGCCGCCACGTGTGCCGAGGCCGGGTGGTCCCGATGCGACGTCGCCTCCTACCTGTTCCAACGGGCCCGGCTGCCAGCCGGCGAACTACGGGCGGCCTTCGCGCACCGGGCGTGGGCCCCGTGGATGGACCGGCTGGAGGATGATGAGCTTGTCCCCATGACCGGGGAGGCGGGAAACATCCGGGTGCTGGTCGTCGGGGGACCCGGCAAGCACAGTTCCGTCATACCCAGTTGGGGAATGACCCGGAGCGTCACCCTCCCCGTCGAGGCCTGAACCCCGAACAGATCGGAGACGACCATGCAGATCATCCGCCCTGACGGATCGGTGGCCACGCCGCCCGCCACCCTCGCCCCATCTCCCCACGTGCTCTCCGGACGACGTATCGGCATCCTCGACAACCGCAAGCCCAACGCCGATGTGCTCCTCGAACGCCTGGCCGAGCGCCTCGTCGAGCGGACCGGCGCCACCGTCGTACGCGTCGATACCAAGAACGCCGCCATCCCGTGTGACGACCAGGTCCTGGGCCTACTGGCCGAGGAGGTGGACGTCATCCTCACCGGCACCGCCGATTGAGGGAGCTGCACGTCGTGGAGTGTCCACGACACCGTGAAGCTCGAGCAGGCCGGTCGGCCCACCGTTCTGGTGGCCACCGGTGATCTTCGGCAGCTGGCAGACCAGACCGCTGCAGACCTGGGCCTGGCCGACCTGCGGGTGGTGTCCGTCGAGCACCCCGTCGGCGGCATCGACCCCGACGAGGTCCGAAGGCGGGCCGACGGCATCGTCGACGAGGTGCTCGGCCTCCTGACCGGAACCGGCGGCGCCCCGTGACCATCCAGATCGACCACACCGAACGCACCGCCCTGGTGACCGGCGCAGGCGCCGGAATCGGTCGGGAGGTCGCCCTCTGGCTGGCCCGGGCCGGTGCGGCAGTTGCCGTCAACGACCTACGGGCCGACAGGGCCGAGGCTGTGGCGGCCGAGATCGACGGAGAGGGCGGGTCGGCGGTACCGGTGGTCGCGGACTGTCGGGACGACGCCGCCGTCGACGCCATGGTCGCCACGGTCCTGGATCGCCTTGGGGGCCTGGACATCGCCGTCAACAACGTCGGGATGCTGCCTCCGGGGCGTAGCCCCCAGCCGTTCGTGCAGGCCCGGGGCGAGGACTGGCGCGACATCGTCGACCAGAACCTGGTCACGGCGGCCCTGTGCGGCCGGGCCGAGGCCGAGGTGATGGTCGAGGGGGGAGGCGGCTCGATCCTGTTCGTGACGTCGGGCGAGACCACCCGGCCGGCGCCCTACAACGCTGCCTACGCGGCGGCCAAGGCCGCGGTCAACCACCTGGTGACCACCATGGCCGTGGAGTTGGGACCGGCCGGCGTCCGGGTCAATGCCATGGCACCGGGCACCACGCTGACCGAGACGGTGGCGGCTGCGTTCACCGAGGAGCGCATGGCTGCAATCGTCGAGGCCACCCCGCTGCGACGCATGGTCGAGCACGACGAGTTGGCCCGCCTGGCCGTGTTCCTGACCAGCGACCTGGCCCGGTGCATCACCGGGCAGTTCCTGCTGGCCGACGCAGGGGCGTTCCTGTCACGCACCCGACCGGCCAACGACGAGGGGCTGACCGTACACCTGGACGGTTCGAACGCCCGCTGACCCGGTTGGCCGGCGGACTACCTCCCCTACAAGCCGATCCGGTGGTGAGGAGGGACTTCGAAGCGCCCGATGGCATCGGCCCGCTCGTGGAGCAACCCGACGATGTCATCGAGCTTCCGGCCGATGATGAACTGGCGTCGGGCCGTGCACCCCACGACGAAGCGCCCCAACTCGTCCAGGTCGGCGACCGTGACATCCCGTCCCGCCTTCGCCAACAGGTCCTTCATCTCGACGAATGACATGCTCTTGCGGCCGGTACCCCCGCGCACCCGCTCCAGCTCTGTCGGCCGGTTGCGTTGCGAGGTGAACAGCCCGGTGTCCATCAGCCCCCCGGACGGGTAGAACACCGACGCTCCCATGGCCTCGGACTCGGCCCGGAGCTGGTGGTCCAGCGTCTCGGTCATGCAGCTCACCGCCGCTTTGCTGGAGGCGTACAGGCCAGCCGACGGCACCGGTGCGAAACCACCGTCACCCGAGGAGGTGTTGACGACGTGCCCCGGCTCGCCGGAAGCCAGCATGCGGGGAACGAAGGCCATGATCCCGTTTGCGGTTCCGAACACGTTGACGCCGTAGCACCATCTCCAGTCGTTCGGTTCGTGCGTCCAGATCCGACCTCCTCCTCCCGAACCCACGCCGGCGTTGTTGTAGAGAAGGGTGCAACGCCCGTGCACCGTGAACACCTGGTCGGCCAACGACTCGACCGAGTCGGCGTCGGAGACGTCGGTGAGTATCCCCGACACCCGTCCCGGAAAGGAGGCCGACAGCACGGCAACCGTCGTGTCCATCACGTCCTGCTCGATGTCGGCGATGACAACGGTGGCGTCCGCCTCCAGCAGGGCGCGCACGATGCCCTTCCCGATGCCGTTGGCACCACCGGTCACGACGGCGACCGACCCTGCGACCTCCAGGGGCACCGTCATCAGGCGGCTACCTCCTGCGTCTGGTTCTGCGGCGCCATGCCAGGACAGCCCTTGGCCGTCTCCGGGATGTCGACGTACGAAATGCCACCGCTTACGTGCGTCTTGGTCGGGCAGTGCTGGTCGGCCAGGGGTCGTAGCTTCTCGACGTCGAACTTGTAGAGAGCCGCAACATTGGTGGTCAGCAGCGAAGTGGCCTCGTCGGTGGTCATCTCCCCGAAGGTGAGCCTCAGGTGCTCGTCGGTATGGGGATGTGACCCTTCTATGTGCGGGTAGTCGGACCCCCACATGACCTTTCCGATGCCTATCTGGCGGACCGCCTCGATATCGGTGGGACGCAGAAAGCTGGCCCCGACGTGGCACTGCCGCTGCCAGTACTCGGACGGTCGCAACGACATCTCGGCCACGGCGACACCACCGAAGATCGCCTCGGAACCGTAGGTGGAGTACTTCATCCGCTCGTAGAACGAGTCCAGCTTCTCCAGCGTGTCCGGAACCCAGGTCGTACCGGTCTCGGTGTTCACCCACTGGAGGTCCGGGTGGCGTTCGAAGACGCCGGAGAACATGAGGTGCCACAGGGCCCGATGGCTCCACCACGAAACCTCCAGCATGAACATCGCAAGCGAGGCCGGGAAGTGGTTCCCGAAGTTCGGGGTGGCTCCACCTGAATGGTGGTTCAGGGGCATGTCGCAGGCCTCGGCCGCCGCCCAGATCGGCCTGTAGGCCGCCGAGTAGAGGGGCTCGAAGGGTGAGTCAGGCGGGGCACCCGGCACGAGGATCCCGCCGCGCAGGCCGTTCTCGGCTGCCCACTGGATCTCGGCAACGGAACCCTCCACGTTACCGAGGAAGATCTGGGCGATACCCGCCCTGCGTTCCGGCGCCTCGGATACGAAGTCCAGCAGCCACCGGTTGTGCGCCCTGAGACCGGCCCAACGACGGTCCATGTCGTCGCTGTAGGGAGGTGCCTCGAACTGGCTGGATGATGCAGGCGCGAACGGAGGCTGGGTGTTGGGGAACAGCACGGCGGCGACGACGCCGTCGGCCTCCTGCTCGCGCAGGCGGCGCTCGGTGGACCAGTTGCGGTTGCCGTCGACCGTCGGGTCGCCGTCCACACCGACGTTCAGCGGTGACCGGTCAGCGTCATTGAACACCTCGGCGGTCCGTCGTTCGGCCTCCTGGATCGCCACGGCCCACTCGTCGAATTCATCGTGGTACTTCTTCTCGAGGTACGGCTTGTAGTCGTGTAGTGCCGCACCGCAGTGGGTGTCGGCCGAGATGACCACGTGTCGTTCGCTCATCGTGCTTTCACTCCCTGGTCTCGTAAGTCCCTGGTCCGGCACCGGGTTCAGGCGTACTGCATCTCGCAGCCGTACTCGTTGATCCACCATCGAGCGGTCTCCACGGCATCCGCCGGCGTCCGGAGGTCCGGTGACTGACCCAGCTGTTCCGGCGTGGGCCCGACCCGGTCGGCGACGACTCGCAGACCGGCTTCGTCCAGGCCGTAGCAGTCGATGGCATTGAGGCCAAGGAGAAGCCGGGTGTCCTCGATCGAGACGTCCTGGAAGTCGTTTTCCAGGCGTTCCCTGGTCTTGGGCCAGGATCCCTCGGGATGCGGGTAGTCGGTTCCCCACATGAGGGCGTCTATGCCGTTGACGTGCCGTCGGCGGATCTCCTCGGTGGACATGGTGGAGGCGCCGATGAAGACGTTGGTGCCGAAGTACTCGGATGGCAGACGGGTGATGAGGCCCTTCATGCGGGATCCCATCTTCTTGATCTTCCAGCTGGCCCCGAAGTTGACGTCGGTCTTCCAGAGCAGATCGCCGATCCAGTACGAGCCACACTCCACCACGGCGTACCGCAAGTTCTCGAACCGGTCGAACTTGCCGGAGAACAGCAGCTGCCAGAGGATCCGGTGGGTCCAGAACGGGACCTCGCTTATGTACATGGCCACGTTCTGGCCGTACGAGTCGAAGTCGGCCTCGCCGGAATGGGTGTGCACCACGAGCCCGGTATCGGCACAGGCCGCCCAGACCCGGTCGTAGTGGTCGGTGCCGTAAGCCGGGAACCCGTGCCACATGGTCGGCACCATGATCCCCTTGATCCCCGGCCTTCCGGCAAGGGACTCGATCTCGGCCACGGCCAGGTCCACGTCGTGGGTTATGGGCACCAGCGCCACGCCGGCCCGACGTACCGGGTTGGTGGCGCAGAACTCCTCCAGCCAGCGGTTGTGGGCACGGGCTCCACCGAAGGCCAGTCGGGGGTCGGTGATCTGGCCTGCATGCAGCCCGGCGCCGAACGGCGGGGACTCCTGGCCTGTCACGGCGTCACCGTCGGCGAAGATGATCTCGCCGGCGACACCGTCAGCATCCAGCACCGGATCACGGACCTCGGGGTCGTAGGCGCCCTGGAGGCCCCACTCGTTCTCGCCCTCCCACTCGGCGATGAACTCGGCATTCACCTCCTCGGCGATCCGTCGGTGCTCGTGGCGCTCCGCGACGTACTGGTCGAACTCCTTGTGCAGCGAGGACTCCAGGTACGGGCGGTACTCCTCGCACTGCAGTCCGGCGTGGGTGTCCGACGAGACGACTATGTACGGCTCGCTACCGGTGCTTACCTCTCGATCCACTGTGGGCCTCTCCTCGTGGGGCGCTGCTCTCTTGGACAGCGTCACAGACTTCCTTGTACACTGTCGCAGAGAGTACGCAGGACCGCAACCCGGGCGCTGGAGGACCCATGGACGACACCCCAGCCAGGACCGGCCGTCACGCTGGCCTCGATCCCGCAGAGATCCTCGACCGTGCCATCTCCCTGGTCGAGGCCGAGGGTGCCGACGCCCTGACGATGCGCCGACTGGCCTCCGAACTGGGCGTTGCCACGACGTCGATCTACTGGCACGTCGGCAACCGCGAGCAGCTGGTCACGGCGATGGTGAGTCGCCACGGCGAGCACCTGGCCGAGGCGCCGGTCACCGGAGACACGTCCCGCGACCGGGTGCTGGCCGTCGCCCGCCTCATCTGGGAGGGCTCCCTGGAGCACAGGGAGATCACCAGACTGGCCAGTACCCACGGGGCCTCCTCGCTCCACGCCCAGCACCTCGAACTGGCCATGGCGCGGGAACTCCAGGAGGCCGGCGTGGTGGGCGATGCCGCTCGGGACGCCCTACGGGCCATCACCGCCTGTGTCGGCGGCTTCATCGTCGCCGCCATGCTCGACGACGTCATCCCGACGGACCACCGCCGTACCTCGGTCCTGGCCCACCTGGAGGACCCGGACCTGGACCCTGGCACCCGCGCCTCCCTGGCCACGAGCAGCCACCTCCCGTCGCTGTTCGACGCGACGCTGCGGGCCGTCGTGAACTCGGTCGTCCCCGCCGACCTCTCCGTCAACGCCTACCTGTAGCACCGACCCCGGACCTGCCGGGATCAACCGTCGCAACGGTGGGACAGGCCGGGATCAGCCCTCGTAGCGGTATGCGGTCGCCCTCGGCTTGACCGGGCGGGCGAACCAGAGCGGGCGGCGTAGGCCGTCGGGGCCGGGACCCGGACGGGCCTTGGCCAGCCACTCCTCGAAGATCCGCTGCGACGCCCCGGTGTCGACCACCACGTCGCCGTAGGCGTCGCCGACCTCGGCCGGGGCGACGGTCACCCTCTGCAGCCAGCAGTGCATGCCGCTGACCGGATCGGGCTGGACAGGAAAGGTGAGGTTCTGGTGCACCCCGGTGTCGGTCCACCAGATCAGGTCGGTGTCCGGATCGTCGCTCTGGTACGCCTCCGCCCCGTGGTCCCGCCGGAGCCGCCACCTACCGTCATCGTCCCGTTCGATGGAGGCCTTCCCGGCACCCCACGACCGGGCCTTGTCGTCCTCGAGGCGCCACCGACCCATGTGGTGGCTGGCAGCCACCACCCCGGGGCGGATTCCCTCGGTACGCCACGCCTGGATGACGAAGTGGCCGATTCGGGTGGTGATCCGGACCAGCCCGTTCTCCTCGATGCCCAGCTGCTCGGCATCGGTGGGGTGCAGCCAGAGCGGATGGCGATGGCTGATCTCGTTCAGCCACTTGCTGTTGGCCGACCGGGTGTGGATGAGCGTCGGGATGCGGAACGTCGGCACCAGAATGCGCTCGCCGGCTGACATGTCCAGGTCCTCCCAGTGGACCTGGCTCCTGATGAAGGTCGGCATGGCGTACTCGGGCCAGCCCCAGTCGCGGATGGTCGCCGAGAAGAACTCCAGCTTCCTGGACGGCGTGGGGAATCCGAGCCTGGCCTCGCCGTCGATGTCGACGGCCGGCGAGCCGTCGCCGATGAACGGCATGTGGCCTTCGATGTCCTCCAACGCCTCGTGGGAGCCGGCGGTACCCGGTCGACGCCAGACGCCGGCCTCGTCCCGGAATGCGCCCTCCAGGTCAGCGGCGGGCACGTGGCGTTCGTAGACCTGAGTCTGGTCTCCGGGCAGCGAGAACGAGCCTCTGCGCCGCATGTACTCCAGCGGGGTGAGGCCCTCGGCCGCGGCCGCCTCGGGCAGCCCCGGCACTGAGCCCTCGAACAGCATGGCGTAGTACTCGTCCAGGGTGAGCGGGGTGCCGGGGTTCTCCAGGCTCTCGAACTGCGAACGGATGCCCAGCGAACCATCGGGGTCTATCCGCCACGACAGGTCGATGAAGAACTCCTGCTCCTCCCAGACCTCGCCCGGGTTGGCCTCATGGGTCCGCTCGAAGGTCTCGCCGTCGAGTTCCCGGTGGCGACGGAGGACCGGCTGGCGGAACCCGATCCAGCGTCCGTTGTGGGTCTCGAAGCTGGACACGTCGTGTCGTTCCGAGGCGATGCCCATGGGCAGCACGTAGTCGGCGAACCACGCCGACTCGTTCCAGGTGGGGGTGAGCGCCACGTGGCATCCGACCTTGTCGGGGTCGCGTAGCACCTCCATCCAGGTGAAGCCGTCCGGGTTGGTCCACAACGGGTTGTAGACCCGTGTGAAGTAGGTGTCGATGTAGCCCCGACCTGCCTTCAGGAAGTGGGGCAACAGCATCGACATCTCGTGGTGGCTGAGCGGGTACTCGATCGGCCACTGCAGTTCGTTCCACCGCCCCTGGGGCTCGGGGTGTATCGGTGTGACGGGGATGAACTTGTTCCAGCCGTTGGCGTTGGTACCACCCACGGTGCCGACGGACCCGGTCAGCACGTTGAGGAACTGCAGGCAACGGGCCACCATCCATCCGCCCTCGTTGCCGGCCGACGAAGCCCTCCAGGTGTGGGAGGCGAACCTGCCGAGGCCCTCGCCGATGATGCGGGCGACGGTGCGGATGCGGTCCTCGTCGATGCCGCAGATTCGGGCTGCGGCTTCCGGCGTGTACTCGGCGTAGAGCTCCAGCAGGGCTGGGCCTACGTTGGCGAACACAGGCTCCAGGTCGGGGCGGGCCTCCCGGAGGAAGGTCTCCCAGTTCACCCAGCGCTCGAAGAACGCCGCGTCCCAGGTGCCGCCCAGGATAAGCAGGCGGGCGATGGCTAGCAGCAGGAAGGCCTCGGTACCCGGCCAGGCCGAGAACCAGTGGTCGGCCTTGGAGGCCGTGTTGGACAGGCGGGGATCGACGCAGATGACTGTGGCGCCGTTGGCCTGGCCCTCGATGATCCGCTGGGCGTGAGGGTTGAAGTAGTGCCCGGCCTCGAGGTGCGACGAGATGAGGAAGATGACCTTGGCATTGGCGAAGTCGGCCGAGGGGCGGTCGAATCCCATCCAGGAGGCGTAGCCCACCCGGGCACCGCTGGAGCAGATGTTGGTGTGGCTGTTGTGGCCGTCGATGCCCCATGAGTGGAGGACCCGCTCCATGTAGGTGTCGTCGCCCATCCGACCGACGTGGTACATGACCTCGTGGTGGCGCTCCTCCCGGAAGGCGTTCCCGATGCGGGTACCGACCTCGTCGAGGGCCTGTTCCCAGGAGATGCGCTCCCAGAGGCCCTCGCCCCGGTCGCCGACCCGCTTCATCGGATACAGGATCCGCTCGGGGTCCTCGACCTGGTTGATGGTGGCCGGGCCCTTGGCGCAGTTGCGGCCACGGCTGGCCGGATGGACAGGGTTGCCCTCGAACTTCGAGATCCGGCCGGTCTCCTTGTCGACCCAGGCCAGCAGGCCGCAGTTGGCCTCGCAGTTGAAGCACGTTGTGGGCACCAGCCGGTGGGCCCGCCGGACCCTGGTCGGCCACGCCTTTGCGTCCAGCGCGTCGACGTGGTCCCAGGTCTCCTCGGGCGGATAGCTCGAGAGGCCTGTCCCCTCCTTCCGGGGTGGGGCAGTGTCGTCGATGGTCATCGTGGTGCTCCGAATCCGTCGCTACGAGAGGGGGACCGACTGGCCGGCCCTCACATAGGCGTCCTCGTAGGCGAACAGGCCGTGAAGCACGAACGGTGCGGCTACGGCGGACAGGAAGAGGCCATCAGGCCCCAGGGCGATCGACACGGCCACCAGGACCAGCGGTATGGCCAGCCCGTTGAGGCGCCACTGCCTGAAGGACCTCCGCTGGCCGCCGCTCGTCATCTCGGTCAGGGCCATGGTCACGTGCCGCGAGTGGTCGCCGCGCACCTCGAGGCCCACCAGCAGCCCGTTTGCGGCCAGGCCGATCAGGAACGCCCACTGGATGGCGGCCGCCCCCGGCACGTCGATGAACAGCGCCAGCAACGAGTACGACGCGCCCCCGGCGACGACGGCCTGGGCCAGCAGGACGGGAAGCAGCAGCGGCTCCTGCCAGAGGTCCCGACCCTCGCACTGACCGAACAGGAAGGCGGTGTAGCCGGCGGTGGCCAGCGCCAGCAGCACCGTCGGCACCACCAGCACGGGTAACAGACCATCGGCGCCGGTCAGCCCGGCCACCCACCAGGCTGCCACCACGGCCCCGAACCCGCCGAGTACGTAGGCGCCCTTCACCAACCACGAGGTGCGGTTGCCCCGGGTCAGGAGGTACACGAAGCGCTTCGGCTGCTTGAGGTCGGCGACCAGCAGGGCACCGGTGAGGGCCAGGAACGCACCGGCCAGCATCGGGGGCACGACGCCCACGGCTGCCCGTGAGCCCCCGTGGCCCAGCAGCACCAGCATCGAGGCCACCAGCATCACGCCGGCGGCTATGGCCTTGGTGACCAGGTAGCCCGAGACCATCGAACCCCAGGCAGGCGGATGCTGGGTGGTGTAGGTGGTACGGGCCATGGCCTCACCATCGTCCCGGCTGGGTGCGGCTGTGAGCGCGACTGGCGTGGGGGTGGGATGGTCGGATCGTGTCTCGGCCCAGATCATCCCGTCGGCAGCGATGTAGGCGGCCAGCGGATCCAGCGAGGACGCAGTGGCGTCCTTGTACACGACCTTCGGGCTGGTCCCCTGCTCCGGGGAACGCACCGCACCGTCGGTGGTGAGGAGCAGCGAGATCTCGGACCCCGGATCGTCGAGGTCGCCGACCCGTATAGCCCGGGTGGGACACACGACCACGCACGAAGGCTCGAGGCCGTCCTCGATCCGGTGGTTGCAGAAGTTGCACTTGTGCGCCGTGCCGGTCTGCGGGTTGAGGTAGATGGCGTCGTAGGGGCAGGCGTTCATGCAGGCCTTGCACCCGATGCAGTTGTCGTCGTCGAAGTCGACCACACCGTTCTCGGCACGGAACAGCGCCGAGGTCGGGCAGATGGCCATGCATGGTGCATCGTCGCAGTGGTTGCACCGCATGACCGAGAAGTGCCTCTCGCTGTCCGGATGGGTGCCGGTCTCGACGTACTTGAGCCACGTGCGGTTCACCCCGAGCGGCACGTCGTGCTCGCTCTTGCAGGCCACGGTGCAGGCGTGGCAGCCGATGCAGCTTCCGGAATCCAGGACGAAGCCGAGGCGTGTCATAGGAGGTGTGTCATAGGGGTGGCTATCCAGGTCTGGCAGGCGGTCGGGTCTGCCGGTCAGGCGGCGACCGTGGCCATCTGTCGGATCCCGGCGCACAACAGCACGACCATCCGGTCGAAGCTGCCGTCCAGGTTGAGTGCGAAGGGATGGCCGTCGCCGGCCTCCAGGTGGGCGAAGCCGTGGAAGGCACTCCGCAGGGTCCTGGCAGCGTGGATGCGCTCGTCGTCGGCCAGCCCGTAGGAGGCCAGGGCCTGGCCCAGCACCTGGACGACCCGCTCCACGGCAGCCTCTAACTCGGCGTCGGACGAGCACGGGTAGCGGTCGGTGGCCGCATACAGGCCGGGATGGTCACCGACCATGGCCCGCCATGCGCCGCCCATCGCCCGGACGGCGTCGTCGCCCGCCAGCCCCACGGCGGCCTCGCCCAGGCGGTTGGCGAGGATCTCACGACCCCGCAGGCCCAGCGCCCGGATCAGCGCGTCGTAGTTGTCTACGTGGCGGTACAGGGCCGGCTGTCGGACGCCGAGGCGTTCGGCCACACGGGTCAGGGTGACGGCATCCAGCCCCTCGGCGTCAGCCAACTCGGCTGCGCAGTCCACCACCTGGTCGGTGTCGAGAGTTCGCCTGCTCATGTCCGGATCCTAGTGTTAGAGACTCTCACGCGCTAGTTATGAGCGCTGTCGTTTTCGTGAGCCATCACCCTGGTGCTCCCGGAGCGGTCACCAAACCACCAGGGCGGCACCTGCCGCCACCAGCACCGCTCCCCAGAGAGCGCGGGTCCCGAGAGCCTCGCGGGCGATGAGGACACCCAGCACGACCGAGACCTGCCTGAGGCCGGCCACCTGGCCCGCCTGGGCCCGCTGGAAGGCCAGCAGCACGAGGGCGTAGGCCCCACCCTGGCCCACTCCCACCAACGAGGCGACCCCCAGCACGGGCCGTAGCCGACCCCACCCGGGCCGACGTACCAGCAGCACGGTGCACGAGCTGAGCACCATGATCACGGACAGGTAGCCGAGGGCCCCGGTGAGGTCGACCGAACGGGCGTCGATCAGCGAATAGCTCACCGTGCAGAGGCCGGTCCCCACAGCCAGGACCACGGCCTTGCGCTCCTGGAGTCGGCTGCCCAGGCCGGCCAGGAGCAGGAGGCCGACGAGGAGCACGACCAGCCCTACGGCCGTGGCGACGGACGGGCTCTCGTCCAGCAGCAACCAACCGCCCAGGCCGATCAGCAGCGGGGCGGTGCCCCGGGCGATTGGGTAGACCACGCCCAGGCTGCCATCCCGGTAGCCGGTTCCCAGCAGGGTCTGGTACGCACCGTGGGCCATCGACGATGCCAGGACCGCGCCGATCACCTCGACCGGTGGGTCGACGACCGCTGCAGGCAGCAGTGCGATGCCGACGGCCAGGTAGGCGAGGGCGATGACGACCTCCGGGTCCGCTGTCCTGTGCAGGCGGGCGTTCCACCCGGCGTGCAGGACCGTCGAGGCCAGGACGAGGAGTACGGCGGAGGTCGGCACGGGTAGCCGCGCCGATCAGGTGGTGGCGCGGGCCTGCAGCCCCGCTATCACCGCCACGTCGACGATGTCTTCGGCCGAACAGCCACGCGACAGGTCGTGCAGCACGCCGTCCAGCCCCTGTAGCAACGGGCCGAACGCCCGGGCTCCACCCATTCGCTCAGCGACCTTGTAGGCGATGTTCCCGCTGTCCAGGTCGGGGAAGACGAACACATTGGCCGTTCCGGCCACCGGTGATCCCGGTGCCTTGGCCTCGGCCACCTCGGGAACCCAGGCGGCGTCGAACTGAAGCTCTCCGTCGACGACCAGGTTCGGTACCCGCTCACCGACGAGCGCCGTGGCCAGCCGTACCTTGTCGACCCGGGCGTGTTCGGCGCTGCCCTTCGTGGAAAAGGAGAGCATGGCGATCCGCGGCTCGGCATCGACCAGGGCGGCGTACGTCCGGGCCGTCGAGATGGCAATCGACGCCATCTGCTCGGCATCGGGATCGGGCACCACCCCGCAGTCGCCGAAGGCCACCGGTCGACCGTCCGGCAGGACCAGTAGGAAGCAGCTGGAGACCACGTCGGTACCGGGGGCCAGCCCCAGCACCCTCAGGCCGGCCCTCAGGACGTCGGCAGTCGGGCGGGTGGCCCCGGCAACTGCCGCATCGACCACCCCGGCCCGGACCAGGACGGCTGCCGCCACGACCGGGTCGTCGGGGTCCAGCCCACCGGCCTCTGCGTGGGCGGCGGCATCGGCAACGGCTCCGACCGACCGGTCCAGCACCGGGTCGACCGGGATCGTCAACCCGCCGCTTACCAGAACGGATGCAGCGGCGTCGGCCCGGGGGTCGCCGAGGTCGGCCAGCACGACCCGTGCCGGATCCGTCGCCGCCCGGGCATGCCAGTCGGCCAGCACGCCCGATCGGGAGCGCCCGTTCACCCGCGGTCCTCCCGTTCGTGCGCCAGGAGGTTCAGCCCCTGCCCCGCCACGGGATGAGGCGTCGTTCCAGGAACCTCATGACGAGGTCCATGGTCACGCCGATGACCCCGATGATGATGATCGACACCACAACGATGTCCATCCTGAAGAACTTCGAGGCCGCGAAGATCATGGCGCCCAGGCCGGTCGTGGTACCGGTCAGCTCGGCGGCCACCAGGGTCCCCCAGCAGACGCCGAGTGCGACGCGCATGCCGGTGAAGATGTCCGGCAGGGCGTTGGGAAGGATCACGTAGCGCAGGATCTGCCACCTGTTGGCGCCCAGCGAGTAGGCCGCGTGGACCTTGGAACGCTGGACGCCCAGGACGCCGGCCCGAGCGGCAATGACCATGATCCAGACGGCGGCGAAGAACAGCAGGTTGACCTTCGAACCCTCGCCGATGCCGAACCACACGATAAACAGCGGTAGCAGGGCCAGCGGCGGTACCGGGCGGAGCAGCTCCACGATCGGGTCGAAGATCCCCCGGAGGCGGTTCGACAGTCCCATGGCGAAGCCGACCGGCACGCCTACCACCACGCCGTAGAGCAGGCCCTTCAGCACCCGCCAGAGGCTGGCCCACGTGTGGTCCCACAGCCCGACACGCCGGTAGCCCCTGTTGATCAACTCGATCAGGGCATCCCAGGTCTGGCGGAGCGACGGGAAGGTGCGGTCGTTAACGATCGGTTCAGAGCCCTGCTTGATGAACCACCAGAGGCCGACGAGCCCCAGGAGCGAGACCACGCTCCATCCCGGCGAGCCCTTGACCTCGGCGGCATCGCCGAAGGTGACCGTCTTGCGGGTGTTGGAGCCCCTGCCTCCACCCCGGAGCTTCTCGTGCAGGCTCATGGCGTGCCCCCTTCGTGGCCCATGATCTGTTCCTCCATTTCCCAGATGAGGGACAGCAGTTCCTCGCGCTTCTGGATGAACTCGGGTGAAGCTTTCATCTCGCGCGGGTCGACGTGGAGGCCCTGCTGGGCGAACGGCAGCTCGTACTCGCGCTCGATCCGGCCCGGGCGGGGGGCCATCACGAACAGCCGGTCGCCCAGGTAGAGGGCCTCCTCCACGCTGTGGGTGACCAGCACGATCGTCTTGCCCGTCTCCTGCCAGAGTTTCAGGATGAGGCCCTGCATCTTCTCTCGGGTGAGGGCGTCCAGGGCTCCCAGGGGTTCGTCCATGAGGATGACTTCGGGATCGTTGGCCAGACAGCGCGCCAGGGCCACACGCTGCTGCATACCGCCCGACAGCTCGTACACCGCCTTGTCGCCGAATCCCTGGAGGCCGACCGTGGACAGCAGGTCCTGGACAAGGTCATGGGTCTCCGACTTCCCCTTCCGATTCATGCGTGGCCCGAAGGCCACGTTCTGGGCGACCGTCTGCCACTCGAAGAGGGCGCCCTGCTGGAAGACCATGCCCCGCTCCTGGCCCGGCCCCGTGATGGGATCACCTCCCAGGGTGACCGATCCGGACGTCGGCGCCAGGAAGCCTGCGACGATGTTGAGCAGGGTCGTTTTGCCACACCCCGAGGGCCCGAGCAGCGTCAGCAGGCGCCCGGCCTCCAGGTCGAATGAGACTTCGTGCAGGGCCTGGACCGAACCGCCCTTCGGAAGTTCGTAGATCATGCCCAGCCCGTCTACCGACAGATCCTTCATCTGATCGTCCCCCCTGCCACGTCGTTCGCCGGACGTAGCCTCACAGATCGTAGAAGGGTGCCCGGCGGGCACCCATCGTTCGGTCGTTCTCTGCCAGCCATCCGTCCAACCCGTCGTTCAGTCGTTCTCTGCCAGCCACCCGTCGACCCGATCGGCAATCCGGTCCACCCTGCCGACGAGGTCGTCGATGACCATCCTGTCGGCGATCAGGGGCGGCGAGATCGTCAGGCCCGTGTAGCCCCGGTCGTCCGGGCGGATGGTGATCCGCTCATCGCGGACGAAGCCCCCCAGCACGCCGCCCTGCAGGGCCGCCTCCTGGGTGCCGCTCAGGTCGCGGTCGACGGCCGAGTCCGCACACAGTTCGACGGCGTAGAAGTAGCCGGTCCCCCGGACCTCGCGGATGCTCGGGTGGGCGGCAGCCATGGTCCGGAGCTGCTGGCCGAAGTACCCCTCGTTGGCCAGCACGTGCCCCATGAGGCCCTCATCGCGCATGGCCGTCATGTTCGCCACGGCCACCGCCGTGGCCACCGGGTGGCCACCGAACGTCGAACCATGCACGTATGAGCCCATCGGGGAGTCGAACAGCTCGGTGACCAGCGGGCCGCGGATGACCACGCCGCCCAGGGGCTGGTATGCCGACGTCACCCCCTTGGCGAAGGTGATCATGTCGGGCACGACGCCGTTGCGCTGGCTGGCGAACCAGTGGCCGAACCGGCCGAACGAGCAGATGACCTCGTCGGCTACCAGGAGCACTCCGTTCTCGTCGCAGATCCGGCGGAGCTCCTGCCAGTAGCCGGCGGGTGGCACCAGGGCACCGCCACCGTTCTGGACGGGCTCGGCGATGACCATGGAGACCGTCTCGGGGCCCTCGGCGAGGATCATCTCCTCGATGGCCCGGACACAGGACAGTTCGGCGGCCGGGGTGCCGGCCGGCGAGGTGCACTGGTGGGTGTTGGGCACGTGCCGGGTGCCGCCCCAGAGCATCGGGAGGTAGGGATCGCGGAACTTCGGGATGCCGGTGACCGAGAGCGCTCCCAGCGTGGTCCCGTGGTACGACCAGTTGCGGGAGATGACCTTGTACCTGCTCTCGTCACCCCGGGCCACGTGGTAGTTGCGGGCGAACTTGATCGCCGACTCGACCGCCTCCGAGCCTGAGCTCACGAAGAACGTCTCGCTCAGGTCGCCGGGGGCGAAGCCGGCAATCATGGCGGCCGCCTCGATGGCCGGCGGGTGGGCGAAGCCCCAGTTGGTGGAGTAGGCCAGCGTGTCCATCTGTTTGGCGGCGGCAGCCGACAGGTCGGACCGACCGTGGCCGATGTTCACGCAGAACAGGCCGGCCAGGCCGTCCAGGTACTCGTTGCCGTCCGTGTCGTAGAGGTAGCAACCCTCACCCCGCTCGATGATCGGCAGGGCGTCGGTGTGCCAGGCCCCCTTCTTCGTGAAGTGGGGAACGAGGTGCTTCTGGGCGAGTTCCCGGGGGGTGCTCATGGGTTCTCCGTCTGCGTACTCATGGGTTCCACCGATCGATCGGGCCGTACACTCCTGCGGACGGCAGCCGGGTGACCGGCGTCACTGGAGTTAGAGTCTGTAACTTAATCACAAAGGCATCTAACAACAAGGGGTTCGCCCCTTCCCGGAACCCGTCAGAGCCTCCGCCGACCACACCAGGGACACGTCTCCTATGGCAAAGCAGATCCCCGAGCGGGCACAGGTCGTCATCATCGGTGGTGGCATCGTCGGTACCAGCATCGCCTACCACCTCACCGAGCTGGGTTGGAACGACGTCGTGCTCCTGGAGCGCAACACCCTGACCAGCGGAACCACCTGGCACGCCGCCGGCCTGGTCGGCTGCCTCCGAGCCACGCAGAACATGACCCGCCTGGCCGCCTACTCGGCCGAGCTCTACGAGTCGCTAGAACGCGACATGGGCCACGCCACCGGCTTCAAGAAGGTGGGTTCGCTCAGCGTGGCCGACAACCCGGAGCGCATGGAGGAGCTGGTACGGGGTGCCGGCATGGCCAACGCCTTCGACGTGGAAGTCGAGGTCATCACCGCCGAGGCCCTGTGCGGTCGGTACCCGCTGCTCAACCCCGAAGGCATCGTCGGTGGCGTCTGGCTGCCCGGTGACGGCCAGGCATCGCCCGTGGACACCACCATGGCCATGGCCGCCGTGGCCAGAGAGCGGGGCACCCAGATCTTCGAGGGCGTCTCGGTCGAGCGCATCCGCACCGCCCACGGCCGTGCCATCGGCGTGGACACCGACCAGGGGCCGATCGACGCCGAGCACGTCGTCACCGCAGCCGGCATGTGGTCACACCAACTGGGACGCGACGTCGGGGTGAACATCCCCCTCCACGCCTGCGAGCACTTCTACCTGGTGACCGAACCGATCCCGGACCTGCCGTCGGGCCTACCGGTGCTGCGCGACACCGACAACTGCATCTATGTGAAGGAGGAGGCCGGGCGCCTGATGGTCGGCGCCTTCGAGCCGGTGGCCAAGCCCTACGGCATGGGCGGCCTTCCCACCGACCAGCCGTTCCTGCAGTTGGAGGAAGACTGGGAACACCTGGCCCCAGTCTACGAGGCGGCCTGCGAGCGCATCCCGGCCCTGGCCGACGTGGGCATCCGCCTGTTCTTCAACGGCCCTGAGTCCTTCACCCCCGACGACCGGTACCTGCTGGGCGAGACACCGGAACTGCGGAACCACTGGGTGGCCACCGGCTTCAACTCGATCGGCATGCAGTCGGCAGGAGGCGCCGGCAAGGTCCTCGCCGAGTGGATCGTCGACGGTCGGCCCCCCATGGACCTGTGGGACGTGGACGTGCGGCGCATGCAGCCCTTCCAGACCAACCGCCGGTACCTCCACGACCGGTCGATCGAGGCCCTCGGCCTGCTGTACGCCATGCACTGGCCGTTCCGCCAGGTCGAGACGGCCCGTGGCGTGCGCCGCTCGCCGGTCCATGACCGACTGGTGGGCCTGGGGGCCTGCCACGGCGAGAGCGGCGGCTGGGAACGACCCAACTGGTACGCCCCCGAAGGCGTCGAGCCGGTCTACGAGTACACCTACGGTCGACAGAACTGGTTCGAGCACTCGGCGGCCGAGCACCGCTCCTGCCGAGAGGGCGCCGCCTACTTCGACCAGACGTCGCTGGCCAAGCTGCTGGTCCAGGGGCCGGACGCCTGCGCCGTGTTGAACCGCATCTCATCGGCCGAAGTGGACGTGGAGCCGGGTACGTCGGTATACACCACCTGGCTGAACGACCGCGGTGGCATCGAGGCCGACCTGACCGTGAACCGCCTCGGCGAGGACCGGTTCCTGGTGGTCACAGCCTTCTCCGCGCAGGTGAAGGACGCAGACTGGATCGCCCGCCACACCCCTGACGGCGCCTGTATGACCGTCACCGACGTGACGTCCGGCTACGCGGTGCTCGGCGTGTTCGGCCCCCGTGCCCGCGACATCGTGGCACCGCTGACAGACGCCGACCTCTCCAACGAGGCCTTCCCGTTTGGCACCCTCCAGGAGGTCGACCTGGCCTACGCCCGGGCCATCGCCGTGCGCCGAACCTACATGGGTGAGCTGGGCTGGGAGCTCTACCTACCCACCGAGTTCGCCCTCGGAGCCTTCGACGCCCTCTGGGAGTCGGGTGCCCCAAACGGCCTGGTTGCGGCCGGATACCACGCCATGAACTCCCTGCGGATGGAGAAGGCCTACCGCCACTGGGGCGACGACATCGCCGACGAGGACACCCCACTGGAGGCGGGGCTCTCGTGGGGTGTGGCGTTCGACAAGCCCGGTGGCTTCATCGGCCACGACGCCCTGGTGGCCCAACGGGACGCCGGCGTGACCCGGCGCCTCGTGCAGTTCCGCCTGGACGACCCCGAGCCGCTGCTCTACCACGACGAGCCGGTCCTACGGGACGGCCACCTGGTGGGACGCATCACCTCCGGCATGTACGGCCACACCGTGGGAGCGGCGCTCGGCATGTCATACGTCGGCTGTGAGCCCGGCACGCCGCGAGCCCAGGTGCTCGAGGGCGCCTTCGAGGTCGACGTGAACGGCGTACGGGTCCAGGCGACCGCCTCGTACCGCCCGTTCTACGATCCGGACAGCAACAGGGTCCGCCTCTAGCCCGTCCGCCGCTGGCCAGTCTGCGGCTGGCCCGTACGCCGTGGCCCATCGGACGGGATCGGAACGTGTCTTCGTCGGGTCGCTCAGTCCAGTTGGGCGTCGAGCAGGGTCTCCAGTAGGCGCGCCAGCGTTTCCCGGTCACCCTCCCCGATCTCCGCGTAGAGGGTCTGCTCC